>JAFSDF010000186.1 GCA_017436375.1 Clostridia bacterium
CGTTATGGGCAAGGCACCCGGAGGAGTGGCAAAGCTCGCAAAAAAACACGGCAAGCCCGTTTTTGCCTTTTCGGGTGCCGTGACAAAGGATGCAGTGTGCTGTAACGAAAAGGGTATAGACGCTTTCTTCCCTATAATAAGAGGTGTTACCGATCTCGAAAAGGCTATGGAGAGGGAGAATGCCTACGGAAATATGGCTGACACTGTGGAGCAGGTATTCAGAGTGATAAAAACAATTACATAAATATAACGGAGCTGTTGCATTAAGGTGACGGTAATCGAACCTAATAAGCCTTAAATGTCCGATTTACAGCACCTTTGATGATTTTTCTCCTCGCAAGACGCGAGTATTGTTTCGTCGAAGAAATCCCCAAATGAACTATAACTCGGACATTTAAGGTTCTTCGAAGTTTAACGGGAATAGATTTTTGCTTTGGCGAGGCAAAAAACGTAGGAAGGCTAACGCCTTTCAAGGCTTTTTAACGAAGGCAAAGTGAAAATATGTCCCGTTAAACCTTATTGGGTTCGACTGCCGCCACCTTAAGTTGGCGAGTGCAATCCGAAACAGTTTTTTGAATGCGGATTTTCGCCATTCTATTGTTAAAATACTCGTTAATCCGAAAGGATTAACTGCGTTTTGTGCCTCAGCCTGACAAAAATCCGCTATCCAAAAAATCTTTGACCTGAAAGTGAAGATTTTTAATTGGATTTTTGGAGACTGAGAATGATGAAAGGCTGATGCCTTTCGAAGGCGAAGTGCCGAAAAGCCTTTAAAAAGACCACTTTCAGGCTATTTCGGATTACACTTGCCAACTTAATAGCCGCTGCCCTGTTCATTTTTTACTATTTTAACTATTCTGCTCGTACCGAGTCTGTCGGCGCCGAGAGAAAGCATATCTTCAGCATCCTTTATGCTTGAAATACCTCCCGCTGCCTTTATATGCAGACCGTTTTCCACATTTTTGCTGAAAAGCCCGATATCCTCTCTTGTAGCACCGCCCGTAGAAAAGCCCGTTGAGGTTTTAATATAGTCTGCACCCGATGCGGAAACAATTTTACACATCTTGACTTTTTCTTCCTCTGTGAGAAGACAGGTTTCGATGATCACCTTCAGGAGTCTGCCGTCGCAGGCCTTTTTGACTGACTTGATTTCTTCGAGAATTTCATCATATCTTCTGTCCTTCAGCATACCGATATTGATTACCATATCGATTTCATCTGCGCCCTCTTTTACTGCCACAGAGGTTTCAAAGCATTTAACCGCAGTAGTATTATAACCGTTCGGAAAGCCGATAACCGTGCAGATTTTAAGTTTTTCCTGTACATACTCCTTGGCTTTTTTCACATAGGATGGCGGTATACAAACACTTGCACAGGAATATTTGATTCCGTCATCACAGAGATTTTTAATGTCCTGCCAGGTTGCACTCTGTGTGAGTACGGTGTGATCTACCTTTGATAATATTTCTTTTATATCCATAACATTTCCTCCGTTAATGGTTTACACAAAGATTTTACAATGTATAAAGGAAAAAGTCAAATAATTTAATTCTTTCCCTTGTAAAAAATCAATAGTTAGTTTATTATATACTCAATATAATTATAGGAGGAAAAATATGTTAGTAAACAAAAACACACCTATTTCTGAAATCATAAAAACACCCGCAGGGCACGACATTATTATGAAAGCACTCTATTCTGCAGGCCTTAACGGTGAATTTCTCAGAAAGGGTCCCCTTTCAAAGCTCACTCTCAATAAAATTATAAAGCTCTCCGGCGGTAAAATCAGTGACGATTTCATAAACTCACTCTTGGGTATTCTTAACAGCGAACAGGATATTCCTCTCGAGGACGATGCACCCATCGAGAGAAAATGGTGGAAGGAAGCTGTTTTTTATCAGATATATCCCCGCTCCTTCAAGGACTCAGACGGTGACGGCATAGGCGACCTTCGCGGCATTATAGAAAAGCTCGACTATCTAAAGGAGCTGGGAATCAATGCAATCTGGTGCAGTCCGATCTACGATTCACCCAATGACGACAACGGCTATGACATCAGAAACTACGAAAAAATAATGGATGAATTCGGTACAATGGAGGATTTCGATGAGCTTCTCGAGGAAATCCATAAGCGTGATATGAAGCTTATTATGGACCTTGTTATCAACCACAGCTCTGACGAGCACGAGTGGTTCCGTTCATCTGTCAGCGACCCCGAATCACCCTATAAGAACTATTATATCTGGCGCGACGGTGACGAAAATACCCCTCCCAATAACTGGGAAAGCCTTTTCAGCGGTAAGGCCTGGAACTACTATCCCGAGAGAAAGCAATGGGCTTTACATCTTTTCTCCTCAAAGCAGATGGACTTCAACTGGGAAAACGAGAATCTCAGACAGGATCTGTATAAAATGATCAACCGTTGGCTCGAAAAGGGTGTGGACGGCTTCAGGCTCGATGTCATCAGCTTCATTTCGAAGGCTGACGGTCTCCCTGACGGTAACGATATAATCGGCTCAATGATGGGCTTCAAGGGTGTGGAGCACTACTTCTACGGTCCGAGACTTCACAAATATCTCCACGAAATGGCTGAAAGCACCTTCAATAAATATGATGCCTTCACTGTCGGTGAATGTCAGGGTACAGGTATCGAAATGAGTAAGCTTATGACAGGAGACTACCGCAAGGAGCTTAATGTGGTTTTCGCCTTTGACCACATAGAAAACCCCGGAAAGAAGCGTTTTTCCGAATACAGATATGACCTTCGCCCTATGGCTGAGGAAATGGTCAAATGGCAGTTGAATTACGGAAACCACTGCTGGCCGACAGTCTTTTTTGAAAACCACGACACTACCAGAATGACAAGCAAGGTTTGTCCCGACGGAATGTACAGAGACGAGCTCAGCAAGCTTCTGGCGGTAATGCAGATGACACTCAAGGGTGTGCCCTTCGTATACCAGGGACAGGAAATCGGTATGACTAATTCGAAATTTGAAAGCATAGATGATTTCAGAGATGTAGAGTCCCTTAACTATTACAGACAGGAAACCGAAAAAGGTACCGATAAAAACGATGTCTACCGCATTGTAAAGGCAGGCAGCCGTGATAACGGCAGAACTCCCATGTGCTGGACTGCTGAGAAAAATGCAGGCTTTACCGAAGGTACTCCCTGGATCGAGGTTATCCCCGGCTACAGGAGAATTAATGTGGCAACAGAAGAAAAGGACAAGGATTCCGTGCTCAATTTCTACCGCAGTATGATTGAGCTGCGTCACAGTGACGACACCCTCGTTTATGGTGACTTTAAATTAGCCAAGGAAAAATGGAAGAATGTCCTCGCCTACTACCGCATAGGCGAAAAAAGCACCTACTATATCGAAATCAATCTCACTGCCCGTGTGCAGAAAAAGCCTGTTACCACCAACGGCTTCAATAAGCTCATAACAAATGTGCGTATCTGTGACAGTGACACTCTTGCCCCATTCGAGGCTAATGTATATAAATTAAGATAAGCCTTTACCGCTTCGTGTTTAACGAAGCGGTATTTTTCAGTCCTGCGGCGAGTATTATTTACCAAATATAAATATGAGTTCGGAGGATGATGCTATGAAAAGAACTGCTGTTAAGATCGCAATACTGATTATGCTTTTTCTGTTTTTCGGTGGCTGTGCCAGAGAGGAATTTATGGATCTGTTCGGCTTTACGGAGAGATTTACCTATTCGGATATTGGGCCCGAGGATTTTTTTACAGAAATGACAGAAGAAGGGAAGAACTCTTTTTTTACATATTTCGAAAAGGAAAATCCTCGGATAATGCTGAAATTAATCTGTACGGCTGAAAATAAAATCGACGAAGTAAGAATATATATCCCTAAATATGACGAAAATGCAGATAAGAAAAGCATAACGACAGAGGATATTTCACTGTTTCTGAAAATAACCGCTGCCTCAATCAAAGCCTTTACAAATTGGGAGGAAAAGGAAATCGACAGCATACTGAACGAAATGTATCTTTACGAGAGGAAAGCCTATGAAAACGAGGGTGAACTTACAATGACAAAGAATAACTTTCATCTGATCTATCACTCAGCTTCCCTCGGTTCCGAATTCATCATTATAAACACATACCTTAAAAGCGTGCCTGAAACTGAAAAGCCCGAAAGCAAGCCGCTGTACGGTGACACCACAAAAATCAGAACAGAAACCGTTCCGACAAAGTAATTTTATACAACAAAATCATCTGCATATACAAGAAAAGAGTTTAATAATAATAAAAATGCACATACACCTATTAAATTTAAAATAAACACTTGAAAAAATTTCCTTATTGTTATAAAATAATCGGTGGTATGATAATACATAAAATGCTTAATACGAAAGGAAAGAATGAAATGAACGTATTGAACAAAAAATCAGTTGAAGACATTGATGTAAAAGGCAAAAAAGTCCTTGTTCGCTGCGATTTCAATGTAAAGATGGAAAACGGCGTTATCACAAGTGACAAAAGAATCGTTGCTTCTTTACCCACTATCAACTACCTTCTCGAAAAGGGCGCAAAGCTTATCCTTTGCTCACACCTCGGCAGACCCAAGGGTGAATTCAAGCCCGAATTTTCTCTTGCACCCGTTGCTGTAAGACTCGGTGAGCTTTTAGGCAAGGAAGTAAAGATGGCCAAGGATGTAGTAGGTGAAAGTGCACAGGCTCTGGCCGCTGACCTTAAGGAAGGCGAAGTTCTTCTTCTTGAAAATGTACGTTTCCACGCTGAAGAAACCAAGAACGATGCTGAGTTCAGCAAGGCTCTCGCTTCTCTGGCAGAAATCTATGTAAATGACGCATTCGGTTCCGCTCACAGAGCTCACTCCTCCACCACAGGTGTAGCTGACTACCTCCCCGCAGTAGGTGGCTACCTCATCAGAAAGGAGCTCGAATACATCGGCGGTGCTCTCGAAAATCCCAAGAGACCTCTCGTTGCTATCCTCGGCGGTGCTAAGGTTTCCGATAAGATCGGCGTTATTACTAACCTTCTCAATACAGTTGATACTCTTATCGTAGGCGGCGGTATGGCATATACATTCTTCGCTGCTCTCGGATATTCAGTTGGTACCTCTCTCTGTGAAACCGACAAGATTGATATGGCAAAGGAAATGATGGAAACTGCTAAAGCCAAGGGCGTTAAGTTCCTTATCCCCATCGATAACAGAGTAGGCCGTGAATATGCAGAAGACACTGAAAATATGATTGTAGATTCCGATAACATTCCCGACGGCTGGATGGGTCTTGATATCGGTCCCAAAACAGAAGCTCTCTTTGCAGAGGCTGTCAAGGATGCAGGCACAGTTATCTGGAACGGTCCTATGGGCGTTTCCGAATGGAAAAACTTCGCATCAGGTACTATCGCTGTAGCTACTGCTATCGCTGAAAGCGGTGCCATCTCCATCGTTGGCGGCGGTGACTCTGCTGCTGCTGTTCAGAAACTCGGCTTCGCTGACAAGATGAGCCACATTTCCACAGGCGGCGGCGCTTCTCTCGAATTCCTCGAGGGTAAGGATCTTCCCGGTGTAGTAGCTCTCAACGATAAATAATATTAAATTATAAGGAGTAACAAAAAATGAACAAGACACTCAGAAAGGCTGTAATTGCCAGTAACTGGAAAATGAATATGACTCCCTCTCAGACTACTGCTCTCATTGAGGAAATGAAGCCCCTTGTTGCAGGTGCTGACTGTGAAGTAGTTCTCTGTGTTCCCTTTGTAGATATCGCAGCAGCTATCGAAGCTGCTAAGGGCTCAAACATCAAAATCGGTGCTGAAAATGTTCACTTTAAGGCTTCCGGTGCATACACAGGTGAAATCTCAGCTGATATGCTCAAGGAAACAGGCGTAGAATATGTAGTAGTAGGTCACAGCGAAAGAAGACAGTACTTCGGTGAAACAGACCAGACAGTTAACCTTCGCTCTCTCGCCGCTATCAAGGCAGGCCTCAAGCCCATCATCTGCGTTGGTGAAACTCTCGAGCAGAGAGAGCTCGGCTATACCGAAACTCTCCTCAAATATCAGACAAAGATGGCTCTTACAAATGTTTCTGCTGAAGAGCTTAAAAATGTAGTTATCGCCTACGAACCCGTATGGGCTATCGGTACAGGTGTTACCGCTACTGCTGACCAGGCTGACGAGGGTAACGGCTATGTTCGTGCAGCTATCGCAGAGGCTTACGGTGCTGATGTAGCTGAAACTGTTACCATTCAGTACGGCGGCTCTATGAACGCAGGTAATGCCGCTGAGCTCGTTTCTAAGGTTAATGTTGACGGCGGTCTCATCGGCGGTGCTTCTCTTAAGGCTGCTGACTTCTCAGTGATCGTTAAGGCTGCTTCCGAGCAGAAATAATTCTGTTACCAACTTAAAGGGGCTCTGTGAGCCCCTTTTTGATGAAGAAAGGATAAATCAAATGAAAAAACCTGTTTTACTCTGTATTATGGATGGCTTCGGCAAAAATCCTTCTGACTACGGTAATGCTATCGTAGCTGCCGAAACTCCCAATCTTGATAAAATTATGAAGGAAAACCCCATGACTTTCATCGGCGCATCAGGTATGGATGTCGGTCTCCCCGACGGTCAGATGGGTAACAGCGAGGTAGGTCACACAAACATCGGCGCAGGCCGTGTAGTATATCAGGAGCTTACCATAATC
Source organism: Clostridia bacterium (assembly GCA_017436375.1). GTDB lineage: Bacteria > Bacillota > Clostridia > Oscillospirales > Acutalibacteraceae > UBA6857. The sequence goes on from JAFSDF010000186.1 coordinate 6,687, forward strand.
ACAAAGTCAATCGCTGACGGTGATTTCTTCCAAAATGAGGCACTCTGCGGTGCTATGGAAAACTGCCTCAAAAACGGCTCTGCACTCCACCTTATGGGACTTATGAGCGATGGCGGTGTTCACTCACACAATACTCACCTTTATGCTATCGTAGAGCTTGCAAAGAAGATGGGTGTAAAGGATGTATTCGTACACTGCTTCCTCGACGGCCGTGATGTTCCTCCCGCTTCAGGTGCTGATTATGTTAAGGAAACGGCGGACAAGCTCAAGGAAATCGGTCTCGGCAAAATCGCTACCGTAATGGGCAGATACTATGCTATGGACAGAGACAACCGCTGGGACAGAGTAGGCAAGGCCTATGCCGCCATGGTTTACGGCGAAGGCATCAAGGCTGACTGTCCTGTAGAAGCAATCAGAAAGAGCTACGAAACAATCGATGCAGAAGGCAAAAACCTAACCGACGAATTTGTTCTTCCTACAGTATGTGCTGAAGACGGCAAAATCAAGGCAAATGACAGCGTTGTATTCTTCAATTTCCGTCCCGACAGAGCCAGAGAAATCACCAGAACCTTCGTTGACGAGGCTTTCGACGGCTTCGAAAGAAAGAACGGCTTCTTCCCTCTCTACTATGTATGTATGACACAGTACGATGCCACAATGCCCAATGTACACGTTGCATTCAAGCCTCAGACACTCGAAAACACCTTCGGTAAATATATGGCAAAGATGGGTAAAACTCAGCTCAGAATCGCTGAAACAGAGAAGTATGCTCATGTAACCTTCTTCTTTAACGGCGGTGTAGAGAAGCAGTACGAGGGCGAAGACAGAATCCTCGTAGCTTCTCCCAAGGTTCCCACCTACGATTTACAGCCTGAAATGAGTGCCTATGAAGTAACAGATAAGGTTGTCGAAGCTATCGAAAGCGGCAAATACGATGCTATCATTCTCAACTTCGCTAACTGTGATATGGTAGGTCACACAGGTATTTTCGATGCCGCGAAGGCAGCCGTAGAAGCAGTAGACACCTGCGTAGGCAAGGTTTACGATGCTGTTATGAAAATGGACGGCGTAATGCTCATTACTGCTGACCACGGTAACGCTGACAAGATGTACGAGGAGGACGGCTCACCCTTCACAGCACACACTACCTTCCCCGTTCCCTTTGTTGTTTGCGGTTATGACTGTAAGCTCCGCGAAGGCGGTAAGCTCTGCGATATCGCACCCACAATGCTTAAGATTATGGGTATGGAACAGCCCGCAGAAATGACAGGCGTTTCAATTACTGAATAAACTAAACAGATATAAAAAATGAGGCTGAAAAAACAGCCTCATTTTTTGCTAAACTTATCAATTTATGTATCTGTAAGACACACTTTTTAACCAAGCTTTTTTCCGCACCAAGGACAGTATTCTATGGTTATATACGATGAAATAAAACCACCGACTAAATCTGCAAGCGGAATGCCGTATTCTTTATCATCAGAATAATACCATATTGGTTTATCTTCTTTGTCTCCATTATCTAAAACTTTGTCTTCACATCTCAAATATATATGAGATTCCATATCTTCACAGCAAAACTTTTTCATACTGTAAATTCTCCTCACTTTTTATAAACAGCAAGTAAGACTCCGTCTTTCACACTGATTTCAGCCCTTTCACCGATAAACTCATTACTTACACCTACGGGATTAAAGGAATGTAAAACAGCATTTTCGAGGGTGTATTTAAGATTTTTCAGTGTTACTCCCCTGCTTTCGTCAGAAAGAGAAAAGACGGATATATAGCCCTTAAGGTTATTTTCAAGATAAAGGGTATCATTTTTAAAAGCGGTAAAAACCTCATCACCGTGGATAATTGTACCCTTAGCGCCCTTCGATGCGATATAATGGAGAAGCTGGATATTGGCCACTGAATGGTCCGACCTTTCTCCGCCGAGGGCGCCGAAAAGAATAAAATCACGGTAGCCCTTGGCATAGCCTGTGTCGACTGCGAGCATCATATCGGTTTCGTCCTTTTCACAGGGTGCCACTATTTTTTTGTCTGTTTCGGGAACAGTACCGAAGGAATCAAAATCCCCTACCACACAGTCACATTCTCTGCCCAAAAGCTCCTTGTATCTGTAGCCTCCGTCAGCGCAGATGATACAGTCATCAGCTCCTGCACTGAATCCGGACTCATAGACATCGCCCGCACCGATAATATAGCAAATTCCGGTCATTATTTTGTACCTTTTCGTGTTACCTTTGTCTTGTTTCCCTTTTCATCTACGATGTAGGTGTTTTCGAGCTGACCTACGAGACTTTCCTTAAAGGAGTCGATGTATGCCCGTCTCAAAACGGCTCTTTCCGCCTGCTCCTCCTCAGTAAGTCCCTCCGGTGTTTTAGCCTTGCGGGCAAGCTCGTTGATTCTGTCTATCTGTGCCTGTGTTACCATAATTATTCACTCTCCCATTTCTTCCATTCGTCGGGGCAGAAGCCTAAAGTTGCCTTCTTTCCGTTTCTCACTATCGGAGTTTTAAAAAGCTCCTGATTCTCCAAAAGCTTTTCTTCCTTGGCCTCCTCAGAGGCAAGATATTTGATATACGATGAATCGTATTTTTTGCTTTTTTCATTTACAAGGTCTTCGAGCTTACAGCCGAGGGCTCTTTTTATTGACTGATACTCGCCCTTACTCATACCGAATTTAGAAAGGTCAACGAACTGAAATTTAATGTTTCTTTCCTTAAAATATCTCTGTGCTTTTTTGGTATCAAAGCATTTATTAGTGCCGTAAATCTGAATATTCATTTTTATTATCCTTTCTTTAAAAGGCATACGCTGTGCACCGCTATGCCTTCACCTGCACCGGTAAAGCCGAGTCCCTCCTCGGTGGTGGCTTTTACGCTTACGCAGTCAATATCCATACCGAGAGCGGAAGCGATATTCTCTCGCATAGTGTCAATGTAATCGCGGAGCTTCGGTCTCTGACAGAGAACAGTAGCATCGATATTTTCTGCCACATAGCCTTTTTCCTTAACCGCTTCATAAGCAGTTTTCATTAGTACCAGACTGTCTGCGCCCTTATACTGCATATCAGTGTCGGGAAAAAGCTTACCGATATCACCGAGTGCCGCCGCACCTAAAAGTGCATCGGAAACAGCGTGCAGAAGTACATCCGCATCTGAGTGGCCCAAAAGACCTTTTTCATAGGGAATTTTTACTCCGCCTAAAATGAGATCTCTTCCCTCAACCAATTTATGAACATCGTATCCGTGACCTATTCGCATAATCCGAGCTCCTTTAATGTTTCGATAAATTCCTCGTAAGTTAGAAATGTATTGAGTATCTTTATGAGTGACGAGGTGGACAGCCTTTCGGGCAGAGCCAGCTTTTTAAGCAGAAGCTTTCTTTTTTCACTGCTGTTTTCTCTGCCTGTGAGACCGTATTCGTATAAATCTATGTTTGTTATATGTCGCTTTTCAGTCCTGCCACTTTCTACGGCTAAAACACCCGCTTTGGTAAATGCTTCTAAAAGTATCTGCTCACTTATACCTTCTACACCGAGCTTACCTTCCCTGGATTGCTCAGTCTTTCTTTTCTCTTTACCGAAAATATCAGGAATATAAACATTTGTAATTTTATCCTTAGGCACGGTAGAGCTGATAAAATTTCTGATAAGAAAGCCTGCAGAGTCACTGTCCGTCAGCACTATTATTCCCTTTTCACTGGCAAGTCTGCGAAGAAGTGCCTGCTTTTCCTTATCCTTAAAAATACCGAAGCCGTCAGTTTTTATTATAAGAGAATCAATTATTCCGCTGAGCTTTATTATGTCGTATTTACCCTCAACGATAACGGGCCTGTCGAGCTTAATCATACCTTTTCACCGTTTGTTATGAGAAAAAGCTTTACCATAAGCTGCTCGAGGACAAGAGCAGGCATAGTTGAACCCGACTTAAGCTCTCTGTCTGCCTTGCTCAGCTCATTGAGGCAATTTCTTATAACTGACATATCCATTTTAGATGAATCCCTGCCTGCATTACTGAGTGCAAAGGCACGGTTTCTGTAGCCGAAATCGCCCGCTAAAGCATCAGCCTTCTGACCGCAGGCAAGAGAAGCCTTGGCTCTGTACATATCCACATAGGAGCTGATAATGACACCGAGGATGTATTCGGGCTCAATTTTTTGTCTGAAAAGCGAATGTAAGGTCCTGTAAGCCTCATCAAAATTTTTATTCATCAGAGCCTTCGTCAGAGCGTAAATTTTCGCATCATCGGTTTTTACCGCCACGGCATCAATGTGTGCCTTTGTGATTTCACCCTCGCCGACGAAATTACAGAGCTTATTGATTTCATTCATAAGCATATTACTGTCGTCACCGGCAAGAGAAACGAGATAATTAGCCATCTGAGGTGTGAGAATACATTTCTGCTTGGAAGCGGCAGAAATAAGAGGCTTTATAAGGTCGTTGCCGGTTCTTTTGTTAAGCACGCAGACAGCACCGAATTTTTTGAAGAGAGTTATGGCATTTTTAGCCTTGGCGGCAGAAAAATCAGTCTTTTTCTGATAAAAAATGATAATCGAGGTTTCGGGCGGATCAGCAAAGAAGCTTTCCATAATACGGAAGTTTTCCTCACTTATACCCTCAAGCTTATAGTCCTCGATAACCAGACAGCGTTTATCGCTCATCATCGGCATAACCGTCGCCGCCTGAAAAACCGTATCAAGATCAAGACCTTTTCCGTCGTATTTTTCATAATTAAAGGATTCAAAGGAAGGCTCTACATTTTTTGAAACAATAGTATCTACATAATTCTTTTTGAGGTAATCCTCGTCACCATAAATAAGATATACAGGCAGGTATTCACCGCTCTTTATATGAGCCTTAAGGCTTTTTTCATCAAATTCAGCCATCCTTTTCACCTCCCAAAGCCATTACTGAAACTGTATACGGATTATTTTCTCTGAAAGAGAATACTAATTTTCCGTCATTGAATACCATTGTATCATATTTATCATCATCTTGCAAATACTCTTCAGAAAAAATCTCTGTTTTTATTTCACAAGCATCTACAGTGACATTATTTCCGTCTTTCGTTATTCTGACCTTATCAAACAAAACTGCATTTTCACCGTCACGGGTGAGAATTTTTTCAACACCTAAAAGACTGCATATTGATTCTTTATCCTTTGAGATAAAATCCTCTGTGAAAAATGCCGCTTCAATTTTGACCTTGTCTCTTTCGGCATCCTCAGCTATCTCTCTTTCATCGTAGCTGTCTCCGTCAAAGCCGATAAGTACACCCTTCCCGTTGTAAGACACCAAGGCACAGTTACCACTGCTTTCGCCGTAAAGAGTGATTGTGCACTTGTCGAGTGAAGCATAAAAATTTACGCTGAAGGAAAGAAGGAAAATACCTGCAGAAATAATAGCGGCTGTCCGCATAAGGATACGGCTGTAGTTATAAAAAAGCATAGCCGCTAAAAGAAAAGAGAAGGCAATCAGAAACCACAGTCCCAGCTTTTCGAAGCCGGTATTAATATAAGAAAAAGGTAAATCTGATGCAAAATCTGCTACTCGGATAATGTATGCAGACAAATATTTCATTATCAGCGCTATAAAAGGTGAAATCAGAGGCACAAACCGTAAAACCGTATAAACACCCGTCAGAAGCAGAAGCGGTGTAACAGCAAAAAATGACAGCAGATTCGTCAGGGGTGCCGCAAGTGAAACTCCGCCAAGCACAAGTACAGACACAGGAAAAACAAAGAAGGTTACAGAAATACTCAGTAAAGCCGCAGCCACAAAGGGAGAAATGAATTTTTTAATCCTTATATCTGAAGGCTTAAGTCTGCCGATTATCTTTTCGCTCAGCGGCACACCCATAATAATTATGCCCATAGTTGAGAGAAAGGAAAGCAGAAAGCTTATGTCGAGAACACCGAAGGGATTCAGCCCGAGACCGCATACGGCAGCAAAGCCAAGGCTGTTCAGCGCATCTGTTTTCCTGCCGAGGATTTTTCCGATGAAATACAATATGGTCATAGCACTCGCCCTTTTTACGGAGCCCGTAAAGCAGGCGAAATTCATCATAAACACCGTGAATATTATCATCAGTACAGCCAGCAGTTTGCCCTTTTTGCCTCTGAAATCCATAAACACAGACAGAAAAGCCACCCATACGGACAGATGAAGTCCCGACACAGCCATAATATGAACG
>JAFSDF010000187.1 GCA_017436375.1 Clostridia bacterium
AAAACCAACTTTTATTGAAGAGCATTGGATTGAGTGCACTGTTGATAAAATTAACAGTTATACTGATTTATCAGAGATATATAATGATTTAGTCAAAAACGGAGATTTCTTCAATATTGGAGAAGTTGATGATTTCAGTGAAGGGATAGAAGCTGTTAACGACTTTTTAAATTTTTCAATAGTACCTAATGAAGATTCTTATAACGGTCTTTACAATATTAGTACTCGAGACGATTTAGAAAAATGGTTAGATTATGAGTTTGGTGAGTTTAGACCTGTTTTTAATCTGATGTGCAGAAGATATAGTTATGAAAATGGGGCTTGCTGGATTAGTCCTAATATAAGATTAAAGAATGAATATAGCGTTTCTGATGACAACGATCAAATAGTTGTTGTTATTTTTACAGAAAAATTTACTATGGTATTTGAACAATATGCTTGGGGTGGAGATAAACCCTTTGACAGATTCTTTGGAATGTTTTATTCCTTGCTGCAAAACAATGAGACTTAATCGAGTTGTTGCTAAATTGAGCTATAAGCACAAAAAAATAACAGCGGTGCCGATAGGTGCCGTTGTTATTTTTTTGATACAATCAACCGAAGGGATTCGAACAAGGAGGGAGCATTTTCACCGATGGGGCGTCGTCGGCGAAGTGCTCGCAGAGCGAGATGAAACGAGGCGAGGCAAGGATGGCGTAGCGGTCAAAATTCATAGGTGCACCAGGCCATATTGATTATTGCTCCCTTGTTTATCGGTGAATCTTTTTTTAGTAACAATCACATTATAGATGTATAAATGCTATTGACAATAATTAGAAGAAGGGATATAATATTATTGCCAATTTGTAAACAATGAAACGGAGGAATTAACAATGAAAAAATTATTGGCAGTTTTACTTTCATTAACAATGGCATTTTCACTCGCAGCACCTGCACTTGCAGTTGATTTCGACTTTGGTGAAATTCAGGATGCAGTGGGAAATGTCAAGGATGATGCAAGTGATGCAGTTGATTCTGCAAAGGATGTTTTTGATAACATCAAAGGTGACGATGCTCTGGAAACAGTCAACAGCATTTTCACTCTTGCTAAAAAGCTCGCAAAGGCAATTCACACACTTGTTCACACTCTTGCTGATATTTTCGATTTCGATTGCCCTTTCTGTGATCCCACAGCTGAAGAAGAAGTAGTAGTTGTCCTTCCTGCGACTCCCGAAACACTTGCAGATGTTCTTGCATCAGCAAAGGAAGGCGAGGTGGTTTCTCTTACAGCAGGCGAATACGAAACCATCACCCTCGGTACCCTTAACGGTGTCACTATCGCAGCTGAAGACGGAGCAAAGGTTGACAAATTTGTTACAACAGCTGAAACAGCTGTTTCAAATGTAACAATCAAAGGCTTCAGCCTTGAGATTGCCGGCGAAACAAGAGATTGCGGTTTATTAATCGATGCCGCTGCTGTTATTGATAACCTTGTTATCGAAGACACCACCTTCACAGGTCCCGCAACATATAAAAGCTGTGCAGGTATTTTCGGCAATAACCCCAACGCAACTCTTACAGTTAAAAACTGTACATTTGACGGAACAGGCTATGCCATTTGGTCAGTTGCTAAGGATGGTTTTGCAGCTCTCACTTTTGACGGTTGCACATTCAATAACATTTATTCATGGGTAATTCTTGTTCAGTACGGTTTCCTTGGCGACCTTACCATCAACGGCTGTACATTTACAGCATGTGAAGACGGTATTTCAAAGAACGGTGCTTTCGCAGCAGACAAAACCTTTACCTTTACAAACAATGTTGTAGCTGATGACTGTGCAGGTCACGACGGTAAAGACAGCAAATGGTTTGAGCTCAAGACCGCTAACGCAGTTGTTACAGGCAACACTCTTGCAGAGGTTGAATGGATTCCCGGTGCAGCTCAGGGTATCAAATCTCTTTAATACTTTTAATTAATCTCTTTGCTCCCTCGTTTATCGGGGGAGCTTTTTTGATTTGTCTTTTTTCCATTCTTTTCCAGCTTATAAAGCAATATAAATCATTAATAAGAAACATAAGGAAGCAGATAACCACCGACAGATAGGAGATGTCCTCCTTTGTTGCTAAAATCCACAGAATTATCAGCACCAGATCGTTTGCCGCATATAGCAGAGCGAAGTAGGGACTTCTTTTCATCGTAAGATATGCTGCGGCAAAGCTTGTAGCTACAGAGAAAGTGCTGGGAATAAGATTTGCAGTGTTGAAATATTCCAGTATAAAATAGAATATTACGGTGACAATCACCGTCAGACAGCACATAAAAAACAGTTCTTTTTTCTTAATCCTTCCTACTGCTACCTGAGCCTTGTTTCCCTTGTAAGGGTTTTTCAGCCAGGTAATCAGGGCGAAGGCGGACATCGGTAGGGTCATACCGAGATAAGTGGCCATTTCCCCGTAGTATCTGAAGCTGTAGGATATGACACCGTAAAGTATGCTGAAAATAATCATAAGAAAAGGAGAAAGAGGATTTCCCTTGGCGCCGAAAATCAGAGAGGTTACACCCAGAAGCGATGCGATGAGAGTAAGATAATTCTCTCTGTCAAAAAATGCGAAGGACAGAATTATTACCGTAAGAGAGCAAATCCATAAAACAAGCTCACCCTTTGTGAAATAAGAAAGTGTTTTTTTCATAATGACCTCCAAAAAAAATAAGCACCCGAATACACATCTTCAAAGACCTAACGATGTGCAGACGAATGCGAAAAATCACATTACACTACCCGGTGGCAGTTTTTTATTATTTTAGCATACATATCATTAAAAATCAAGTATGATTATTTTATAATGACGAAAACATTGAAATTTTTTTCGCACTATTGTATAATAGTCCAAAAGGGGATGTTTATTTGAAAGAAAAATTAGTGTCTGTATTTACTATCGGAGGATTACTTCTGATTATTGTCGCTATGTGTGTCTACATAGGCGGTATCGATGAGAGAAAAGCACAGGATACATCTACTGCTGTGCCCACGACAGAGCTTACCGGTTCTGTAAATACTCCTGCTACGGCTCCAAATGTACCTGTTACCGTACCTGCGGTAACTTCTGCACCTCCCGTGACTGAGGGGACTACGGCTCCTGACGCCGCTACGGAAACTACGGTGCCCGCTCCCGTGCAGGAGGAAAAGACGATGCCTGAAAGCACCAAGGAAATCATCGATAAATACACTCAGCTTGTAAATGATTTCAAGGAGAAAAAGCCTGCATATAAAAAGAAGGAGTACCAGGCTCTGCCCGAGGAGTTCCGTAACTTCGGAAAGGGAGTCAATGTGATTCTCAATATCGCATCCAACTATATGGTAAGTGAAGAGGACTGCGAGGAGCTCGTACGACCTGCCGGTTTTGCGGATATAGTGTGGGATATGCCTGTCCATAATACTGAGAAGGGCTGTGTGCTCACGGATTACGATGCTGTTTCATGGGCAAAGTGTGAGGATATGGGCGACGGCACATATAAAATTTCCTTTTCACTTAAGGAGGAGGTCAACCCTCAGCCGACTCCCGCAGATACTCTCGTACCGGTTTCAGCTCACGGAGCCGTTATGCAGCCTATCGCTACGGCTGACCTTATGAAGGAGATAGATAATATAACCGGCTCACTTCCCGGCATAGCGCTCAATGATTTCGCTCTGCACAACAGAGACTGCGAGTTTATATGTGTCTATAATCCTGAAACAGATCAGGTGCTTTCTGTTACTCATCATATAGTTATCGATATTACTGCTGATATTACGCTTTTCTCAGCCAATATCAACGGTTCAGCGAGACTCCTCAATGAGATGCTTATTTATGATATTACTTGGTAAAATATATTTTTAAGGTGGAATTTATATGAGATTACTTAATTCCGAGGAAATGAAGCTGGTAGAACAGCATACGGCCAAATTCGGTCTTTCCTATCAGCGTATGATGGAAAATGCCGGTGCCGCCTGTGCCAGAAATATACGGAATATTATCGAGGGTGAAAAAAACGCCTGTCGGAATGTGGTTGTTGTTTGCGGTAAGGGCAATAACGGCGGCGACGGCTTCGTTGTAGCGAGAAAAATGGCTGAAAACGGCTACAGCGTGTGCGTTATTCTTGCCTCAGGCTATCCCAACAGTCAGGAATCCACTTATATGTATAAGCTGGTTATTGATCTTTCTATTCCGACTGTGTGGTATGATGCTGACCGTCTCAAGGCTGTACAGACCATAAAGAATGCGGATGTTATCGTAGATGCTGTTTACGGATTCAGCTTTTACGGTACTCTTGACGAAGACATGAGGGGACTTATGGCTGAAATGAACGCCGCCCGCGGTATTAAATTTGCCATTGATGTGCCCAGCGGTGTTTACTGTAACAGCGGCTTTAATGATCCCGGCTGCTTTGTCGCCGATTATACCGTGGCCATATCCGCTCTGAAGCCTGCACACATAATCCACCCCGCTTCGGATAATTGCGGAGACATCATTATCGCCAATATCGGTATTCCCGAAGAGAGCTATAACTTTGTCAAAGATTCACTTTACACATATAATAAAACAGAGGTGAGAAACCTCTTTCCGAAACGTGCCGTGACTGCCAATAAGGGTTGCTTCGGTCATGTTCTCTGTATCTGCGGCAGCCGCAATATGGTCGGAGCTTGTGTTCTTGCGGCATCTTCAGCACTCAGAAGCGGTGCGGGATTGGTTACCACAGCCTTCCCTCAAAGCATTTATCTGCCCATAGCCGATAAGCTTACCCAATCGCTTCTTATGCCCTTGCCCGAAAATGAACAGGGAACCTTTTCTGCAAAGGCTCTCGGTGAGCTGCTTCCCATTCTTGACAGATACGATGCCATAGTTATCGGCTGCGGAATAGGCGTAAATGAGGATACGGCTGAGCTTGTAATGGGTATACTTCAAAATTCAAAGGTTCCCGTTATAGCCGATGCCGATGCCATAAACATTATTGCCAAAGATCTGAGTATTCTCAAAACCGCCTCAAGCCGTGTGGTGCTTACTCCGCATCCGAAGGAGATGTCAAGGCTTGTAGGAACCCCCGTCGAAATTATACAGGCTGACAGAGTTACCTGTGCCCGTGCCTTTGCTTCGGCAAACGATGCTTATGTCGTTCTGAAGGGCTCAAATACTGTCGTTGCGGCGCCCGACAGCACCAAAGCTTATATCAATGCTTCCGGTAATTCGGGACTTTCAAAGGGCGGAAGCGGAGATGTTTTGGCGGGTCTTATCGGTGGCTTTGCCGTTCAGGGCTTTGAGCTTACCGATGCCGTATGTGCCGCTGTTTATGTTCACGGCTATACGGGGGACACTGTAGCGGATAAATATTCCAAATCAGGCATGCTTCCCGAAGATGTGGTAAATGAGCTTAAGTACACTCTTAAAGATTTCGAAAAATAATCACGTTTATAATAAAAGAATTTTAACGGAGCTGTTGCATTGTGCATTGTAATGTAACAGCTCCGTAATTTTCAAAAAATTTTTTTTTGATTAAATTCATATCATCTTGGTAAAACTAACAGTGAAGAAAAAGAGTATTAAAGATTAGAGGGATGATTATGAATATTAAACGCGGCGAAATATATTACGCCGACCTTAGTCCTGTCATAGGCTCAGAGCAGGGCGGAATAAGACCCGTGCTGATCGTACAGAATGATGTGGGAAACAAATTCAGCCCCACCGTAATTGCGGCGGCAATAACCAGTCAGCGCTTCAAAACCGATCTGCCCACTCATATACAGGTAAATGCCGATAATTGCGGTCTTGCCAAAGATTCGATAGTTTTGCTTGAGCAGGTAAGAACATTGGATAAAAAAAGACTCCGAGAAAAAATGGGGAATCTTAATAAAACCGACATGTATAAAATAGATAAAGCCTTATCCGTAAGCTTTGGACTTACTACATAAGGCAACAAAAAATAACGGAGTGAACTTAATCACTCCGTTAAGCTTTTATTGAGACTGATTATTTTTTGCTTTTCTTACCGCTGTTCATAAATACAGCACCGAATACCATAATCACGATATAGGTGATGAGATAGAAAAGAACGGGAAGACTGAATTTGCCGTCAGCCTGTG
>JAFSDF010000188.1 GCA_017436375.1 Clostridia bacterium
ACAACAAAGTTTCGGTAAACCCACACAAATCTTTGATTTCGTCGTGGGTCGGGTTCTTATTATTTTTTGGAGGTTATTTATAATGAATGAAATTAAATTGTCAACATTAAACAAAGCAATTTTCGAACAAATAGATTTACCCGATAATGCAGTGATTGCCGATTTAGGTTGCCGTGATGCCGGCTTTCTTTTAGGTTTTCAGCAGGCCTTTCCAAACAAAATTAAATCAGCTGTCGGAGTAGATATCAATGATAAAGGCTTTAAAAATATTAAATATAAAAAGCCGATTAAGCTTAAGGTTATGAACTGTGCGGCAAGACTTGACTTTTCCGACAATACCTTTGATTTTGTTTTTACTAAGGATATGTTTGAATGTGTAACCGATAAAGCTTTTCTTGTAAAGGAAATACACAGGATTTTAAAGCCGGGAGGAGTGGTAATCTGTGTAAACTGCGATTGGGACAGTGTGGCATATAACGGTGAGGATAAGGAGCTTATTGCCAAGGCTGTTCACGCTTATGCAGTGACAAAGCAACCTTGGATGGATGATCTTGACAGCTGGATAGGCAGAAGAATGTACGGCTTTTTTAATAAGAGTAACCTGTTTGAAAGCTCGGTAACTGTTCACAATGTGGTTGAAACCGAATACAAAGAAGGTTATTTTGGTTATGATTTCAGTAAACATATTGCATGGCTTTTTGAAGAAAACACGGGTGCATTTAGTAAAAAAGAATACGATGAGTTTATAGATAATCTGAAATCAGCACAACGAGAAGGGAACTATATTTTCTCGAAGCCTTATTATATTTATAAGGGTATTAAAAAATAATTCGGAAAACACCCTTTACTTTTTCGTTTTAATGTGTTAAAATAGCAGAACGAGAAAATATGTGCTGTATTGAAAGGATATTTTGACATGGCAGAAAGAATCAATGAAAAGACATTAAAAAACATTCAGTATCTTTACGAAACTATTCTGAAAATCGAAACCCTTGAGGAGTGTGAAGCTCTCTTTGATGACCTTTGCACCAAAACAGAGCTGGCCTCTATTTCGCAGAGACTTGTAGTGGCAAAGATGCTCAATGATAAAAAGGTTTACAGTGAGATCGTGGCAGAAACGGGTGCTTCCACGGCTACCATCAGCCGTGTTAACCGTTCCCTTGCTTTCGGTGCAGGCGGATATGATAAAATCTTTGGTAAAGAGGCATAAAAATGGCTGGATACGGTGATTTTGCTTACTATTACGACCTTCTCACGGGAAATGTTGACTATGAAAGCAGATGCGACTATATCGGTTCTCTCCTTGCTGAAAACGGTATCGGCAAGGGGATTTTGCTTGATTTAGCCTGCGGCACGGGTACAGTATCGCTTCTTATGAGTAAAAAGGGCTATGATGTTATCGGTGTGGATGCCTCTGAGGAAATGCTCTCTCAGGCACAGGAAAAGAAAATGGAGTCAGGTGCAGATATAATCTTCCTCTGTCAGAAAATGGAGGAGCTGGATCTTTTCGGTACAGTTAATGCGGCGGTTTCTACTCTTGACAGCCTTAACCATGTGACAGATGAGGAAAAGCTCAGAGAGATTTTTCGCAGGGTTTCCCTGTTTATGGAGGATAAGGGTATCTTTATTTTTGATGTAAACACACCCTATAAGCATAGAGAAATTCTAGGTGACAACACCTTCGTTTACGATATGGAGGAGGTTTACTGCGTGTGGCAGAACAGCACCGATGAAAGCCTCCTCACACAGGTAAGCCTTGACATTTTTGAAAGAGATACGGAAGGTGACGAGGATGATGTCTACTACCGTTACAGTGAGGAATTCTGCGAAAGAGGCTATGACCTCAGCAGGATTAAGGATTACCTTGAAGAAAATAAATTTGAAGTTTTAGCCGTGTATGAGGAAATGACTAAGAAGCCCGTCGGTGACAAGACCGAAAGAGCTGTATTTGTAGCGAAGAAGCACGGAACACAATAAGGAGTTAGTTTTATGGGTAAGTTAGCAAGATGTATATCATTGGACGGCACGATAATCGCTATGGCTGTGGACTCCACGGATATAGTAAACCGTGCTCAGGAAATTCACGAAACCTCAGCTGTATGCTCTGCTGCTCTGGGCAGACTGATGACAGCCGCATCTCTGATGGGCTCGGCTCTTAAGGGTAAGGATGACTCCTTAACTCTCCGTCTGAACGGCGGCGGTCCTATCGGCAGTGTTATCGCCGTGTCTGACAGTGAGGGTAATGTGAGGGGCTATGTGACACAGCCCGTGGTGGAAATCCCTCTTAATAAAAAGGGTAAGCTTGATGTGGCAGGCGCAGTAGGCAAGGACGGCTTCCTTACAGTTATAAAGGATCTGGGTATGAAAGAGCCTTATGTAGGTCAGACTCCCATTATCACGGGTGAAATAGCTGAGGATGTGACGGCCTATTATTCCACCAGTGAGCAGACACCCACAGTCTGTGCTCTGGGTGTTCTCGTTAATCCCGATCTTACGGTGAGAGCGGCAGGCGGTCTCATTATTCAGCTTCTGCCCACGGCCATGGATGATACCATAGACCTCGTAGAGAAGTGCATCGAAACTCTTGAGCCCATTTCCACTCTTATAGACAGGGGAATGACTCCTGAGGAAATCTGCAGACACGCATTGCACCTTTTTGAGCTCGATATTCTCGATACTGCTGAGCCGACATATAAGTGCTACTGCTCAAGGAACAGGGTAGAGGGAGCACTCATCAGTACGGGCATCGAGGAGCTGGAGGATATGGCGAAGGACGAAAAGACCGAGGTTTCCTGTCAGTTCTGCGACAAGAAATATGTTTTCACTCCCGAGGATATAAGGGAGCTTATCCGCAGAGCAAAAAAATAAGAAAAAATCAAAAAAACTTTTTAAAAACTGTTGACAAAAAAGTATTTTTGATGTATAGTATACAAGTCGCTTGTGAGTAATGGCGCATAAGTGATTTGGAAACGGGAGCATAGCTCAGCTGGGAGAGCATCTGCCTTACAAGCAGAGGGTCACAGGTTCGAGCCCTGTTGTTCCCACCAATGGCC
>JAFSDF010000189.1 GCA_017436375.1 Clostridia bacterium
CAATACGGGGAATTCTTTTGTGCGGAAAGAGGTAAAAATACTGCTCAGCTTCATATCTGCCCTTATCCTGCACCCAGCAGAAATCAACATCAGTAATTCCGTTTTCAATGCAGGCTTTTCTGAAACGGTCAGGTACGCAGACACGCCTAAAGCCTTTCGGAGCAATATTTATCTCATGATACGCACTTATTACATTGAGATATATTTCTTTACCGGTTTGTGTTTCAACAGGAATTTTATCGAGCTTCGTATTTTCCTTAAAAGATTCTATTTTAATCTCATACCAGTCGCTTTCAACATCGGTGTATGTTCTCTCATACCAACCACGGGCACGCCAGCCCTGTTCTTTGCAGAAAGTTTCTATTTTATCAAGCACTGCATCTGCATCAGGCTCGTCCATATCGAGCTCGCTCCAGCCGACACAGTCACACTTTTTACCGAGAGAATGAACGAAATCTATATTTTCCTGATATTTATCATCATTAAACTTGTGATTTCTTTTATCAAGTATCCAGAGAAGCTTTTCCTTAAATTCCATTCTATCACCCTTTTCACTGATTTATATTATTCATTATACCACGACTGAACCGATAAAACAACTCAACAAAAAATGACGATGTATCACTTTCTGATTCCCGAAGTCTTACCCGTCATTCTGCGTTCTGCATTCCGCATTCTGCATTAAAAAAGCAGTCCCGAAGGACTGCTTTGCTGTTTAGCCGTTGGAGCCCATTGAATAGTTGGGCGCTTCCTTTGTAATCGAAATATCGTGAGGATGGCTTTCGATAAGACCTGCATTTGTGATGCGTACGAACTGTGTCTTTTCCTTGAGCTCATCGATGGTACCGCATCCGCAGTAGCCCATACCTGCACGAAGACCGCCCATCATCTGATAGATGGTTTCGCTGAGAGTTCCCTTATAAGGTACACGACCTTCAACGCCTTCGGGAACGAGCTTTTTATTGTTAGCCTGGAAGTATCTGTCCTTACTGCCTGAGTTCATAGCAGCGATGGAGCCCATACCTCTGTAAACCTTGTACTTTCTGCCCTGATAAATTTCTGTGTCACTGGGTGATTCCTCACAGCCCGCTACCAGTGAACCAACCATAATAGAGGATGCACCTGCAGCGATAGCCTTAACGATTTCACCTGAATATTTAATACCGCCGTCGCCGATAACATTAATACCGTGTTTAGCGGCTTCGTTAGCACAGTCAAAGATAGCTGTAATCTGGGGAACACCGATACCTGCTACGATACGGGTGGTACAGATGGAGCCGGGGCCGATACCTACCTTGACGCAGTCAGCACCTGCATCGATAAGAGCCTTGGTAGCCTCTGCAGTAGCCACATTACCTGCGATAAGAGAAACATCCGGGAATTCAGCCTTAACCTTGGAAACAGCCTTAAGGATGTTCTGACTGTGACCGTGAGCGGAGTCAAGAACGAAGGCATCCACGCCTGCCTCAGCCAGAGGTCTCGCTCTGTCGAGAACATCTGCTGTAGCACCGAGAGCAGCAGCACAGAGAAGTCTGCCCTTGCTGTCACGGGCTGAATTGGGATACTGAACAGCCTTTTCGATGTCCTTGATGGTGATAAGTCCCTTGAGGTTACCTTCGCTGTCTACGAGGGGAAGCTTTTCGATTCTGTGCTTCATAAGGATAAGCTTTGCTTCCTCGAGAGTAGTACCTACGGGGCCTGTTACGAGATTTTCTCTGGTCATAACCTCACTGATGCGGATATTGTAGTCAGTAAGGAAGCGAAGGTCACGGTTTGTGAGAATACCTACAAGCTTTCCGTTTTCACAGATGGGAACACCTGAAAAACGGTAAGTGTGCATTAAGTTTTCAGCTTCATAAACATAGTTGTCGGGAGCGAGGAAAAAGGGATTTGAAATAATTCCGTTTTCGCTTCTCTTTACGCGGTCAACCTCTTTTACCTGATTTTCGATTGACATATTCTTATGGATAACACCGAGACCGCCTTCACGGGCGATGGCAATAGCCATTCTCGATTCGGTTACCGTATCCATAGCAGCAGTCATAACGGGAATATTGAGTCTGATTCCCTTGGTAAGCTGTGTTTCGAGGGAAACATCTGCAGGCAGAACATTTGACTCTGCAGGGATAAGAAGCACATCGTCAAAGGTAAGACCTTCTTTTACAAATTTCTGATTAAAATCCATAATTATCGTCCTTTCTTTGTTTATAAAGCGTTTCTGTCTGTTTTTTCAGGGATGAAAAGGTTACCCCTAAAATAATATTAAGTTATTATAGCACAATGTTTTCGGCTAATCAAGATATAAAATGAAGAATTTTTTGCCATATCCGTGAAAACAAAAATTAAAAAGGCAGAATGTAAAGGTATTTTCTTGCACCGAAAATTTGTTTGTGAGGAATTTTTTCACTTTTCAACAGGATGTTAAATAATTCCGAGGAAAATTTTACATTCAAAAAGCACCGAAAATGGGGAGTTTTTAACTTTTTCCACAGAGTTTTCCACACTGAACAGCGGAAAAACCTGTGGAAAACGTGCAAAATTAAATTCTGTTAATATGATACAAAATTTTCAGGTGTATTTCTACATTTTTCTATTTACTGCTGTTTTTCCCGTCTTGCCGAAAAAACCTCATAAAGGGTTTGATATTATTTCAAAAATGTGGTATTATATATAAGTTAGCGAATTTTTTTGCTTTATTAAAAATAACGAAAGGAAAAGATGCATTTTTTTCATACGCATCCCCGATTATTTATGATAAGTACCAACAATGTAACTCTCCAGTACGGCGGCAGAGAGCTGTTCAAAAGCGTTTCCATCAATTTTACCAAGGGAAACTGCTATGGCCTCATCGGCGCCAACGGTGCAGGTAAATCCACCTTCCTTAAAATCCTCTCCGGCGAAATCGAGCCTAACAAGGGTTATGTAACAATTACACCCGGTGAGAGACTTTCTGTATTAAAGCAGGACCATTATGCCTATGATGAATATGATGTTATCCGCACGGTTCTTATGGGTAATCAGAAGCTGGTTGACATAATGGATGCCAAGGAAGAGCTTTATGCCAAGGAGGAGTTCACCGAGGAGGACGGCATCCGAATCAGTGAGCTTGAAGAGGAGTTTGCCGAAATGGACGGCTGGAGTGCCGAAAGCGACGCTGAAATTCTCCTCAATGCCTTAGGTATTCACAATGAGTTCCATTACTCTCTTATGAAGGAGCTGACAGGTGAACAGAAGGTCAAGGTGCTTCTGGCACAGGCCCTTTTCGGAAACCCCGACATCCTTCTTTTAGACGAGCCTACCAACCATCTCGATGTGGCAGCTATCAACTGGCTGGAGGAATTCCTTCTTAATTTCGAAAACACCGTTATAGTCGTAAGCCATGACAGACATTTCCTTAATAAGGTCTGCACCCATATCGCAGACTGTGATTTCGGCAAAATTACAATGTATGTGGGCAACTACGATTTCTGGTACGAATACACCCAGATGGCACAGAGACAGCTCCGTGAGCAGAACAAAAAAACCGAAGCCAAAATGAAGGAGCTTCAGGAATTCATCGCCCGCTTCAGTGCCAACGCATCCAAATCAAAGCAGGCAACGAGCCGTAAAAAGCTCCTGGATAATCTCGTCTTAGAGGATATGCCCGTTTCCTCCCGCCGTTTCCCCTTCGTGGAATTCAAGCCTGACAGAGAAATCGGTAACGATATGCTCGTCGTGGAGGGCCTGTCAAAAACGGTAGGCGACAGAAAGGTGCTCGATAATGTCAGCTTTACCATCAGACCTAATGAAAAGGTAGCCTTCGTGGGCACCGATGCCGTAGCTAAAACTACCTTTTTTAAAATCATTATGGGCGAATTAGAGCCCGATGAAGGCTCCTTTAAATGGGGCATCACCACCTCACAGGCATATTTCCCCGCAGATAACTCCTCTTTCTTTGACGGAGTGGAGGACAGCCTTATCGACTGGGTAAGAAAATATTCCGACCTGCAGTTTGAAACAGATGTAAGAGTCTGGCTGGGCAGACTTATGTTCTCCGGAGAGGAGGCAACCAAAAAGGCACAGGTGCTTTCAGGCGGTGAAAGAGTAAGATGTATGCTCTGTAAAATGATGCTCAGCGGCGCCAATGTGCTTATTTTAGACGAGCCGACCAACCATCTGGATCTGGAGTCAATCACTTCACTCAATAACGCTCTTATCAGATTCAAGGGCTCTCTTCTCTTCACCTCTCACGACCATCAGTTCGTTCAGTCCATCGCTGACCGTATCATCGAATTCAGACCTGACGGATTATATGACAGAAAGGAAACCTACGACGAGTTCCTGGAAAACAACGAATTACTTATCACTAAATAAGCGAGGTACACTATGACTTATGTAATCGGCGACATTCACGGAAAAAAAGAAAAATATCTGGAAATGCTCGAAAAGCTCAAGCCTTCAGAGACAGATGCCGTCTTCGTTTTAGGCGATGTTATCGGCATCGGTGACGACGGCATCGAAATTCTCAGGGATATGATGTACAGAGCCAACATTTTCCCCGTTCTCGGTGAGCAGGAATATATGGCTAAGGAGCTTTTCCCTCTTATTTCTGAGGCAAAGAGTATCGCAGAAGCAAAGGCACTTCTTTCAGATGATAAAGCAGAGCTTTTCGAAAAATGGCTGACGATGAAAAGTGAAAAGACCATATCCGATTTCCTCTCTCTCGATGAGGAAAATAAGGAAAGCATCATAGACTATCTCTCAGAGTTCGCACCCTATGAGGAAATCGAGGCAGGAGGCAAAAGCTTCATCCTCGCTCACGCGGGAATTGACGGCTTCGAGGAGGGAAAGCCCCTCGACGAATATGACGAAAAGGCCTTCGTTTTCGCCGAAACAGATTATCAGAAGTCCTATTTTCCCGACAGCTATCTCGTAACAGGACACACTCCAACTGCTATGATTGACAGACAGTACACAGGTAAGGTTTATGCTAAAAAAAGACACCTCGCCATTGACTGCGGTGCCGCCTACGGCGGAAGACTGGCAGCTGTGTGTCTGGAAAAATTAAAGGTATATTACTGCTGAAAAATGCTAGGGGCTGTTGCATTAAGCGCAGACCAAAAAGCAAAACAAAAAACAGATGTGTCTGAGTTGATTTCAACTGAAATACATCTGTTTTTATATTTATTAATCAGAATTATCTGTGTTGCACAAGGGTAAAATTTGCTTTTTTA
>JAFSDF010000190.1 GCA_017436375.1 Clostridia bacterium
AGAAATGTGGAGGAGCTAAATCAAAAGTTAGCAAAACACCTTGTCTGGAGCAACAATAAATCAATGCGGACATTAGGAAGAAAAAGCCCTATTCAGCTTCTCAACGAGAAGCTGTCGGTGTAACCGCCGATTTTTGAAGCCATTTACATTCCGCTACGCTCCACTCCAAAGGCTTCAAAAATCATTATACTATACTTTGACTTTATTTTTTACAAAAAATGGGTCACATCTATTTACAACGCAGAAAAAAAATCCTTCTGTCAATATTGTTTGTCTTGACTAAAGAGAAAGTTTGCATTATACTTATAATGTATAACTATATAAAGAGGAAAAGAAGATGAAAACCATTACCGAAAAGGCAAAGGAAAATATCATTATCGTCGCTCACCGGGGCGCCTGCGGAGGTAATATACCCTGTAATACTATCGCCGCCTATGAAATAGCTCTTAAGCAGGGGGCGGATATGCTTGAGGCTGATGTGAGTGTCAGCGGTGACGGCAAGCTTTATCTTTTCCATCCGATGATGGAGCCGGCACATTTCGGTTTGCCTCTTTATTTCGGTGCTATGCCGCTGAGGATGATAAAAAAATATCACTATGTAAACTATGACCGTACTAAAACTCAGTTTACGGTGCCTGATTTCGATGAGTTTCTCGACACCTTTAAGGACCGCTGCTACATAAATATCGATAAATTCTGGTCCGCTCCCGAAAAGATTTACACAGCCATCAAGGCTCACGGTATGACCGAGCAGTGTCTCGTTAAAAGTAAGCCTTCTAAAAAGGTGTTCGACCTTCTGGAAAAGCTTGCTCCCGACCTGCCCTTTATACCCATAGTAAATGAAGAGCATAACTGTCATGAGGAGCTGATGAAAAGAAACATCAACTATATCGGTGCAGAGGTGCTTTTCAGGGAGGATACCTCTTATTTAGCCTCAGAGGAGTTTATAGATAAAATGCACTCCGACGGAAAGCTGCTGTGGGCCAATGCCATAATATATGACTACCGTAAACAGCTTACGGGAGGACACAGCGATGACAGTGCGCTGACCGTGAGTGAAGACTACGGCTGGGGCTGGATCGCTGACAGAGGCTTTGATTTTATCCAGACTGACTGGACGATGATGCTTGCCGACTACCTCAGACGGACAGGCAGATACTACAGAAAAGGAGCAACAGAATGAAAAACAAGCTTGTTATTTTTGACTGCTTCGGTGTTATCTTTGACGAAATCGCACCGCCCTTTTTCAGAAGGCATTTCGACGAGGAAACAGCGAAGGTGCTTAAGGATAAATACTTCATTCCCGCCGATATGGGTGAAATTACCCGTGAGGAGCTTTTTGACAGGATGTCAAGGGAGCTGGGTATGAAAAAGGAGGACATTCTCCGTGAATGGGACGAGCTGATTCATCTTCGCCCATATATGGTGGAGGAGATCGAAAAAATCCGCGAAAGGGCTGATGTGGCTCTTCTCTCCAATGCGCCTCTCGGCTTCGTGGAAAAGCTTTTTGAGGAAAACGGCATCACCCGTCTTTTCGATAAAATGTTCATTTCCTGCAATCTCAAAATGGCTAAGCCTGACCCGAAAATTTATCTTCACTGTGTCTCCTCCTTCGGCAAGACATACGATGAGATTTATATGGTCGATGACAGCCTGGCCAATGTAGAAAAGCTCGGTGAAATCGGTATTATCGGTGTTCACTTTAAAAATGCGGAAAGTCTCCGTCAGATAAAGCTCTGACATTAAATATAAGCTATGAAAAGGAGCGAATGAAAATGGAAAATAACAGAACAAATCTTATTACTAAGCTTACTGCACTTATGATGGCGGTAATAATGGTGCTTTCGATGGGTATTACTCCGGCTTTCGCGGCAGAGGAGTATATCGCCGCCATCGGAAATACCCTTTACACTTCTCTTCAGTCGGCTGTGGATGCGGCTGAGGACGGAGAGACAGTTGTCCTCAGAGAAAACGCTAACGGAAACGGCGTGGTAGTGCCCGCAGGTAAGGAAATCATATTTGATTTCGGCGGAAACACCTATACTGTAGACGGTACACTCGTCGGCTCGGCAGGTACGGAAACTCTCGGTTTACAGCTTCTTAAGGGTGCTAAGGTTACCCTTAAAAACGGTACACTCAAAGCAGGGGAAAAGGTAAAATTCCTCGTGCAGAATTACAGCGACCTTACAGTAGACAATATGAATCTCGATGTAACAGGTGTGGAATACAAGTACGCATACGCACTTTCAAATAACTGCGGTAATGTACTCATCACAGGCGAAAGCAATATCAGCAGTGACTATGTAGCCTTTGACCTGTGGTATAACCTGCAGGGCGGCTATCCCGAGGGTGTGAGTGTAACCTTTGATGAAGGCTACACTGGCACGGTTATCGGTGATATGGAGTACGGTGCATATACGGGTATGAACACCGAGGGCTGGACAGAAAAGACTGCTCTGACAATAAAGAACGGTACATTCACCGGTGAATTCAAAAACTCCTCTGACTTCGAAGAAAAAGCAAACATCACTCTTTACGGCGGTACCTTCGCAGATGAAAAGGCGGCTGATTACTGTGCAGAGAAATTCAAGGCAGTGGCAGACGGTGATAATTACATAGTTGTTCCCCGTGTATATAATTTCCTTTCAAGTGACGGCAAAGAATACGAAACCTTACAGCAGGCAGTAGATGCCGCCGAGGGTGAAACGGTAATCACATTTAAAGAAAGCGCCAACGGAAACGGTGTGGTAGTGCCCGCAGGCAAGGAAATCACCTTTGATTTCAGCGGAAACACCTATACTGTAGACGGCACACTTGTGGGCTCGGCAGGTACGGAAACTCTCGGCTTACAGCTTCTTAAGGGTGCCAAGGTTACTCTGAAAAACGGTACACTCAAGGCAGGGGAAAAGGTAAAATTCCTCGTACAGAATTACAGCGACCTTACAGTAGAGAATATGAATCTCGATGTGAGAGGTGTGGAATACAAGTACGCCTACGCACTTTCAAATAACTGCGGTAATGTACTCATCACAGGTGAAAGCAATATCAGCAGTGACTATGTAGCCTTTGACCTGTGGTATAACCTGCAGGGCGGCTATCCCGAGGGTGTGAGCGTGACCTTCGATGAAAGCTACACAGGTACGGTTATCGGTGATATTGAGTACGGCGCTTATGCCTATTCTGACGGCTGGACAGAAAAGACTGCTCTCACGGTAAAGGGCGGTACCTTCAAGGGCGAAATTAAAAATCTCGCAGAGAAGGTGCTTTATGCAGGCGATATGAACATCACTCTCTACGGCGGCTCCTTCGTGAAGCCTGTTATGGATGAATGGTGTGCTCAGGGCAGTGAGTCTGCCATCTTTGATGACGGCACCTACGGGCCCTGCTTCCACGATTTCACTGAGAAAATCGAGGACGAAGACCATTTCTTCGGTGAGCCCGACTGTGAAAGAGGAAATACCTATTACTACGACTGCAGTAAGTGTGTAAAAATGGGCGGTGAAACCTTCCACGACGGCAGAAAGCTCGGTCACAGCTTCAGTAAGTATATCTACAATGATGATGCTACCTGCGTAAAGGAAGGAACGGCTACGGCATTCTGCGACAGAGAAGGCTGTAATGCAAAGGATACAGTATCCGTAAAGGGCACTGCAAAGCATAATATGGGCGAATGGACGGTTACAAAGGCGGCTTCCTGTACCGTAAAGGGCACGGAAGAGAGAATTTGTCAGGTCTGCGGTAAAAAGGAAACCAGAAGCTTGGCCGGCGGACACACCTACAGCAGTACCTTCATCACCGACACAGAGCCCGAATGCGGCAAGAAGGGCAGTAAGTCCCGTCACTGCATTTACTGTGATGCGAAAACAGATATTACCTCTATCCCCGCTAAAAGCCACAGCTACAAGGTAACGGTCAAGGCATCAACCCTCAAAAAGACAGGCTCAAAAACTACTACCTGTACTCTCTGCGGTAAGACAGCCAAGGAAGATATTTCCCGTATCAAAACCGTAAAGCTTTCCAAAACAAGCTATACATACACAGGTAAAGCCTTCAAGCCCACCGTTACCGTAAAGGCATACAGCGGTAAAAAGCTTACCAAGGATAAGGATTATACGGTAAAATACAGCAAGAATAAAGCTATCGGTACAGCCACGGTCACCGTTACCTTTAAGGGAGACTATTCAGGCTCAAAGAAGCTTACCTTCAGCATCAAGCCTGCAAAGACAGAGTCTCTTAAGCTCACGGCAAAAAATGATGCCATAGCTCTTTCCTGGAAGACGGTAAAGGGTGCCGAAGGCTACGAAATCAAATACTCCACCTCAAAGAAGTTTACAGGCAAAACCACAAAAACTACTCTTATCAAAAAGCAGAGCACCAAGAAAACAACTCTCAAAAAACTCAAGAATAAGAAAAAATATTACGTAAAAATCCGTGCATATAAGACTGTAAGCGGAAAGAAGATTTACGGTTCCTACAGCAGTGTAAAGAATATCAAAACCAAATAATCCCCATAAGGAGAAAACATAATGTTCAGATCACTTGACGGACAGTGGCTTTTCAGAGAAAAAGGCAAGGAAAAATGGCTCGGTGCCTCAGTACCCGGCTGTAACTATCTCGATCTTATGAGAAATGAGATTATTCCCGATCCCTTCTACGGACTTAATGAAAAGGACTGCGAATTTGTCGGGCACCTTGACTGGGAGTATTCCAAAGCCTTTACTCTCACACAGGAGGAGCTGCAGTACGATGAGATTTATCTCAGCTGCAGAATGCTCGATACCCTATGCCGTATTTACCTTAACGGCAAAGAAATAGCTTACACGGAAAACTGTCATATAGGCTACAGCTTTAAGGTGAAGGAATATCTTAAGGCGGGGGAAAATGAGCTCAGGATGCTTTTTCTTTCACCTGTTAAGTATGTGGAGAGCATTGCCTCCAAAACCATAGTGCCGCCTAATTCAAACGGTATGAACGGCATCGTTTTTGTCCGTAAGCCCCAGTGTCATTTCGGCTGGGACTGGGGTCCCGTGCTCGTTCCCTCAGGCATAAGCGGTAATATCGGTCTCGAATTTGTGGAAAAGGCGAGAATAAAGCATCTCGGCATCACACAGACACACTGTGACGGCAGAGTAACGGTGGGCTTTGACTGTGAAGCAGAGCTTTACGGCGAAAATGTGAGGTGTGAAGTGACACTCACCCATCCTGACGGCACCGAGGAAAAAGCAGAGGGCTTCAGTGGTGAATTCACCGTGGAAAATCCCGAGCTCTGGTGGACTAAGGAGCTTTCGGGCAAGGATACACAGCCGCTTTATAGGGTTAAGGCGGAGCTTATTTATGAGGGAGAGTCAGTTTCCTCACAGGAAAAGAAAATAGGACTGCGTACGCTTTATCTTGACCGCAGCAGGGATGAATACGGCACCAATTTCTGTTTCGTTCTCAACGGCGTGCCTGTATTTGCTAAGGGTGCTAACTGGATTCCTGCCGACTCCTTCATTAACCGGTTTGATGAAAGGGCACTCAGAATGTACATTGACGCGGCTCTTTTTTCAAACTTCAATCTTATCCGTGTCTGGGGCGGCGGTTATTACGAGAGCGATGAAATGTATGACCTGTGCGATGAAAAGGGTATTTTGCTGTGGCAGGACTTTATGTTTGCCTGTCAGCCTTATCCCTTCTTTAAAGAGGATTTCCTCGCAAACGTGAAAAATGAAATAGAGTATAATGTTAAAAGGCTTTCCCATCACGCCTCTCTGGCTCTCTGGA
>JAFSDF010000191.1 GCA_017436375.1 Clostridia bacterium
CCTTTGCACTCGGTCTTATCAAAGCAGCAGAGCTTATTGAGGACGGCAGAATAGATGATTTCATAAAGGATAAGTATGCATCCTTCGATGAGGGAATCGGCGAAAGGATAGTACGGGGTGAAGCAACTCTTGAAGAGCTTTCAGATTATGCCTGCGGCAAGAGGGTTACGGTAAATCCCGACTCAGGCAGACAGGAATATTTACAGACAATCTTAAATCAGATTCTGTTTTAAGAGGTGGCTTATGAGTTATTATGTTGGTATAGATCTCGGCACCTCCTCTGTCAAAACTTTGCTTTTAAGCGATGACGGTCAGGTGATTTCCTCGATTACGAAAGAATATCCCTTATATTTTCCTCACAGCGGCTGGAGTGAACAGAATCCCGAGGATTGGTATAATCAGACCCTGTCTGCTCTGAAGGAGCTTTTTCGGGATATAGACACAAAGAAAGTAAGGTCATTCTCTTTTTCAGGGCAGATGCACGGACTGGTTACACTTGACAGTGAGGATAATGTTATCCGTCCCGCACTTTTATGGAACGACTCGAGAAGTCAGGCACAGACAGACGCTCTCAATGAAGATAAAGGATTTCTGCTTGATAATACTGCTAACATTGCCTTTGCAGGCTTTACGCTTCCAAAGCTTTTATGGGTAAAGGAAAACGAGCCGGAGAACTATGCGAAAATCAGTAAGATTATGCTGCCGAAGGATTATGTGGCTTACAGGCTTTCGGGAGCCTTCTGCACCGATGTTTCCGACGCTTCGGGTACACTTTATTTCGATGTTCAAAACAGAAGTTGGGCAAAGAAAATTCTTGATGCACACGGGATAAAGGAAGAATGGCTTCCAAGAGTGCTTGAAAGTGACGAATGTGCAGGAATGCTTAAAGCTGACCTTGCTGATGAACTCGGTCTCGGTGAAGTGAAAATCATCATCGGTGCAGGTGACAATGCAGCGGCGGCTATCGGAACGGGAACCGTAAAAGACGGTGACTGCAATATTTCTTTAGGCACAAGCGGTACGATTTTCACCGTCAGCGATAAATTCAGCCTTGACAGGGAAAGTGCAATTCACTCCTTCTGCTCGGCAAGCCGTAATTATCATCAGATGGCTTGTATGCTTTCGGCAGCTGTCTGCTGTAACTGGTGGGTAGAAAAGGTGCTTCGTGACGGATATGACAGCGTAAATGTCAAAACAAACCGCCTCGGAGAGAATGAGGTTATGTTTCTTCCTTATCTTATGGGAGAGCGTTCACCCCTCAATGACACCGATATAAGAGGTTTGTTTTGCGGAATGAGTCTTGACACGGATAAAGACGATATGAGCCTTGCGGTTCTTGAGGGCGTTGCTTTTGCGCTTCGACACAACATTGATATTATCAAAAATATGGGTATCAACATTAAAAAGTCAAATGTGTGCGGCGGTGGTACAAAAAATAAGCTGTGGCTTAAGATTATTGCAAATGTCCTCGGAATAGAGCTTATGATACCGGAAAATCAGGAGGGGGCTTCTCTCGGAGCGGCACTTCTGGCGGCAAAGGGTGTTATGACAGCTTATGAATACAGAAAACTTGAAAGTAAGGTTTATAAAATAGCTGAAACGGTTGCTTCGGAAAAGGAGCTTTCGGAAAAATACGAAGAAAAATATCTTAAATGGAGAAAGCTTTACCCCGCAATCAAGGGTATAAATTAAGGCGGTGTTGGAATGAAAAAAGGAAGAAAAGCTAAAAAAGCCGTGCTCGGAATTATAATTTCTATAGCTCTTGTTATTGTTCTCGGCATTACAAATATTGTTCCTTATTTTGCCGTTATCCCCGACATGGTGAAGGTTGGCATTGACTATATAAGCCTTGACAGAAATCCGGATTATCCCGACAAAGAGCAAATAGAAAAGGCTCTTACGGAAAATTCTGAAAAGGAACACCCCTTCATCCTTGCCGATGAGTCTGATTTTGACAAGGTAAAAAAAGAATACAAATCGAACAAATTCACTCCTTATACTAAAAAGCTCACTGACTATGTCCTCTCTAATGCAGATGCTCTTCTTGATACAGGTGTTTATCCGCTTATGGATTATGTACTTGACGAAGAGGACAGTATACTGCCCATTTCCCGTGAGGTTATCAACAGAATGGTGATTTTAGGCTATGCGTGGCAGATAACGGGCGAAGAAAAATATGCCGAAAGAGCTAAAGCTGAGCTTGAAAAGGTCTGCAGCTATGATGACTGGTGCACCTCTCATTTTCTTGCCACAGCTGAAATGGCACTTGCAGTTTCAATAGGCTACGATTGGCTTTACGATTATCTCGAAGAAGACTTTAAAGGTCTTATCAAAGAAAAAGTGTGGGAATATGCAATCAAATCTGCCCTTGACGATAACCATTGGTTTACCTGGTCAAAGAATAACTGGAACAGCATCTGCTACAGCGGTATAGGTATTGCCTGTATGACATTTTCCGAATATGACACAGAAAAAGCGGCAGAGTTCCTTTCAATGTGCTATGAAAATATGCCCATTGCCTTTGCAAATTTCACCCCTGACGGTGTTTATGTTGAAGGTCCCGGCTACAGTCAGTCGGGTATGGATGCTATAGTCAATTTTGTGGCAACAAGCAAGAATTTCTTCGGTACCGATTTCGGTATGAGCGAAGTTGCAGGCTTTAAGGAGCTTGGAAAATTCCCTGTTTATATCACTACTCCTACAGGTGTGTTTAATTTCGGTGACAACAAGGCCAGAATGTGCTTTACACCTTCGCTTCACTGGTATGCCACAGAGTATGAATCACCGCTTCTTGCCTGCTATCAGATGAGTGATAAGCCGGGGGAATTCATTCCCGATACATCTGAAAATACCGAAAGAAACGGCGGCGGTAAAAGTCGTGCATTGTCATCACTTTGGTATAACAGAGCTTACACTCCCGAAGCTGCAGATTTTTCCGATGAGCAACTCTATCTGCCGCTTTACTCTGATGCAGGTCAGGATATGGTGCTTATGAGAAGTGCATATCTTGACAAAAATGCAACCTTTGCAGGTATAAAGGGCGGATATAATTTCATCAATCATGGTGACCTTGATATCGGTACCTTTGTCTTTGATTCAATGGGTGAACGCTGGGCAGAGGAATTGGGCCCCGGCCCCTATGATGCGCCGAATTATTTCCTGAACACACCGGCAGGCGGAAGATGGAAGAATTACAGTAAGCGTGCCGAGGGACAGAACACCCTTGTAATCAATCCGAATGTGACTCTTGATGATCAGTATGTGCTGGCGGAAGGTGAGTTTATTTATTGGGAAGAAACCGACGGTGGCGGACTGACAACTCTTGATATGACAGATGCTTACCGTATGAACGGCGCAACAAAGGTAGTGAGAGAGTTTGAACTTGAAAAGGAATATACTTCCCTTAAAATTACCGATACAATAAAGTGCCTTTTCAAGAGTGATATTTACTGGTTTATGCACACCAAGGCAGATATTGAAATCTCCGAGAACGGTAAAACTGCAATACTTACAATCGGTGACAAGCAGCTCAAGGCTACATCTCATTCCGACGGAACCTTCTCTGTAATGAAGGCAGAGAAATTAAAGGGTGAATGGGAATGGGACGAAGATTATACCGACCTTCAGAAGCTTACAGTCAGGCTTGAAAATGTAAGAAAAGTAGAGATAAAAATAACTCTTGAGCCTGTAAGCAAATAATAAACAAAACACGGTGATTTAAGAATTTCACCGTGTTTTTTTATTCTGTTATTATTTCAAAAGTGATTTCATCTACACCTTTTTTAAGAGTAAAGTCATAGCAGTAAACTGTTATGTCCTCCATATCGTATTCGTGAGGTGTGTGCTTTTCTTTCTTTACGGAAAGGCTTACTTTTTCTTCAGGAAAAAACATCTTTGTGCTCGCAAAAATAAGCACTCCATTTTTTATCTCTGCCTTTCTTAAGCTGACAAATCTTTCTGTTACCGGAAGACTGCCACCGAAGACAAACTTATCAGTGATTAATACACCGTTCTCCTTCAGATCAGCCTTCCTGACGAAGCAAGTAAGCCCATTTAAGCAGTAGGCTTTTGATAAATCACAAATTGTCGTGGATTTTTCAAAGGAAAGCTTTGCTTTGTATTCTTTTCCCGCTGACTGACCTTTACGGTTTATAATCGGAACGCTATGTGAAAAAGAAGAATTACAGAAAACATCATATCTTTTTTTATCATCAAAATAGTCCTTGGTATATCTGCCGGCACCAAGATCGCA
>JAFSDF010000192.1 GCA_017436375.1 Clostridia bacterium
CCTTGATACCGCCGGCAGTGGAGCCTGCACAGCCGCCGATAAACATAAGAAGAAGCAGTATCAGCTTAGAAAAATGAGGCCAGGGATTAAAATCAACCGTGGCATATCCGGTAGTGGTTATAATCGAAGAGACCTGAAAGAAAGCGTGTCTGAGTGTTTCGGACAATGTGTCGTAAAGAGGTGCTATATTTATGCAGATGAGCAGTACACTGACAGCCACTACCGACACATAAGTCCACAGCTCCGAGCTTTTCAGGACAGATTTGAATTTTTTGAGTAATATTAGATAGTAAAGATTGAAGTTGACACCAAAAGCAAGCATAAATATGCCCACTGTCCACTGAATATAAGGGCTATAGGCACCGATACTCAGCGTACGGGATGAGAAGCCGCCCGTACCCGCCGTACCGAAAGAGTGAATGAGGGCATCGAAAAGGTCCATACCGCCAAGGAGAAGAAAAACTGTTTCCGCCAGAGTCAGAACGACATAAATGATATAAAGTATACGTGTGGTCTGTCTGATTTTCGGCACCAGCTTACCTACTACAGGGCCGGGCACCTCAGCACGCAGAAGGTGGATGGAGCGGTCAGAAAGTGAGGGTATGATAGCCATAACGAAAACCAGCACACCCATACCGCCTACCCAGTGGGTAAAGGAACGCCACATCAGAAGTCCCCTGCTCATACTTTCCACATCCGTCAGTATGGATGCACCTGTGGTGGTAAAGCCGCTCACTGTTTCGAAAAAAGCATCCACATAAGAGGGTATTTCTCTGCTGAGAAAGAAAGGCAGAGCACCTACAGCCGAAAGCGAAAACCAGGAAAGAGCCGTTATTACAAAGCCCTCTTTAGCATAGATAGTTTTAAGTCCGGGCTTAAAGACTTTAGTAAGGAGAAAGCCTGAGGCGAGTGCGACGGCGATAGAAACGCCTATGCTCAGGGCCACCGCTTCTCCGTAAATAAGTGCGGTTATAAGAGGTAAAAGCATCAGTCCGCCCTCAACCATTACCACCTTACCGACCACATATAAAACCATTCGTCTGTTCATTATCTTTACCGAGCCTTATCTTAAAATATCCGACAGATCACCGAGTCTGTGTGTGGCAGATGCCAGAACAATAACTCTGTCGTCCTCGTTTATAATGTCATCACCTGTAGGAATAATAGCAGTCTTTCTCTCTCTGATAATACCTGCGATAAGTATTCCCTGCTTGAGCGAAAGCTCCTTAATCGGTGTGCCGATAATCTTTGCACCCTTTCTGACATTGAATTCGATGGCTTCAGCCTTTCCCTCCATAAACTTATAGAGGGTTTCGATATTGCTTCCCATCGAGTTTTCCAATGCACGGGCATAGCGGATAATAATGTCTGCTGTTATGCTTTTGGTAGAAATGACACTGTCGAGACCTAATTTTTCGCCCATCTTCGTCAGCTCGTCGCTGTTGATTTTAGTCACAATCTTAGGCACATTGAACTCCCCTGCAAAAAGAGAGGTAAGGATATTTTCCTCGTCCATACCCGTCAGTGCCACAAAAGCATCGATGGCGCGCAGTCCCTCCTCCATCAGAATATCGTGATGAGAGCCGTCACCGTGAATGATTACGGTTTTGGGCAAAAGCTCTCCGAGCTTAAGACAGTTTTCTCTGTTTTTTTCGATTATTTTTACATTAGTGCCTGTGGCTGAAAGGATCCTGGCAAGATAATAGGCCGTCTTGCTTCCTCCGATTATCATAACATCCTTTACTGCCTTTTTTATCATATCGAGGCTTTTGATAAGCTTCTGCATATCGGCAGGAGATGCAACGATACTCACCGTATCACCCTCACGCAGCTCGAAATTACCGTCGGGAATATGAAGCTCATTATCTCTCAGAACCGCACCTATAAGAAAATGCTGCTTTTCCCTGTCACGGATTTTACTGATTTTCTTTCCTGCGAGAGCAGAGTCCTTTTTAAGCCTTACCTCTATCATTTCGAGATTTCTTCTGGAAAAATACTCTACCTTATATGCCGAGGGTATCTTAAGCAGATTATGAAGCTCCTGTGCCATAGAAAGCTCAGGGTTAATGGACATAGACAGCTCCAGCTGATGGCGCATAAAGGAAAGTGAACGGTCGTTATATTCGGGGTTTCTTATTCTCGCTACTGTGTGCTTTGCACCCATTTTTTTAGCTATGAAGCAGGAAAGCATATTAAGCTCGTCTGAGCCCGTTACTGCCACGAAAATGTCACAGACATCCACTCTTGCCTCCTCTAAGGCCTCACAGTCCGTTCCGTTTCCGCAGACAGCCATTACATCATATATGTTCGTTATTTCATTTATGACATCAGGATTTTCGTCCATAGCCGTAACATCGTGTCCCTCACTTGCGAGAGCAGATACTACGGCAGTACCGATTTTTCCGCAGCCTACTACTATAATATTCATCTTAAAAGCCTGACACGGAATGTGTCTTCCTTTCATATATAATCACAATGATTTTAACTCATTTAAAAGCATTTTGCAATAGCTTTTAAAAAAATACAGCAGTCCGCATTATATAAAAAAGAAAACGGTACAACCCTTCGGTCATACCGTCCTTGAATTTTTAATCAGTCAGCTGTGTAAGCCATAAGTGCAACCTGACGGGCACGCTTGATAGCTGTGGTAAGCTCACGCTGATGACGGGCACAGGTGCCTGTTACTCTGCGGGGAAGGATCTTAGCTCTGTCAGATGTGAACTTACGGAGCTTCTGAACATCCTTGTAGTCGATTTCTTCAACCTTATCTACACAGAATGCGCAAACCTTTTTGCGTGACTTTCTGTTAGGGCGATTAGCGCCTTTTTCGTATGCCATGAGTATTTTCCTCCTGTCTTAGTTTAAATTAAAAGGGTAAATCATCATCGTCTGTGATTTCTTCGAAATCAGAGGGAACAGCGGTCTGATATGCGGGAGCGGGAGCTGCTGCAGAAACTGCAGGAGCAGATGTTCCTGTTTCAGCCTTTGAGCCGCAGAAGCTTACCTCTCTGGCAACAACCTCAAAAGCAGTTCTGTTGTTACCGTTGCTGTCCTGATAGTTGCGTGTCTGGATAGAGCCCTGTACAGCAATCATAGAACCCTTTGTGAAGTATCTGCTTACAAAGTTACCTGTGCTTTCCCATGCTACGATAGTGATGAAGTCTGCCTGTCTCTGCTCACCCGGTTTCTGGAATGAACGGTCAACGGCAATACGGAAAGTACATACGTTCTTTCCCGTAGTGGTGGTGCGAAGTTCCGGATCCGCTACAAGGCGGCCCATAAGTGTTACGCAGTTAAGCATGAGTGCTCCTCCTTACTTTCTGACGGTGAGAACACGGAGAACGCCTTCTGTGATACCGGCAATACGCTCGATTTCAGCAGGAAGAGTAGCTGCACCTTCGTAATTGAAGAGCATATATGCGCCCTGTGTTTCGTCATTGATTTCATAAGCAAGTGTGCGAACGCCACCGTTACTGCCGAAAGCCTCAGCAGAAATAAGAGTGCCGTTTGCTTCAACGAGTGCCTTGAACTTTTCGGTAAGTGCACTTACGCCTTCTTCACCCTTTGCAGTAGAAAATACGAACATAGTCTCATATTTGTTCATGTCTTTTTACCTCCTTATGGTCTCTGGCCCCGGCTCTCGTCCGGAGCAAGGAATGCCGTAATATGCCTTCGCATACTGCGACAGTTAAGAATTATATCAGTAAAACAAGGTATTGTCAATAGTTTTGACTTAAAATCTTTAGTAGACAACAAGGGAAAAATAGTGTATAATAACCAAAAAAGATTATCTCTACCGATATACTTGACGAAAGAAAGGCTGAAATCTGATGAAAAAGCTTATTGCCCTTTTTACCGTAACGGTGCTTTTATTTTCCTTCGTTTCCTGCGGCAAAGCAGAATACCCCTACACCTATGAAGGCCATGTGGTTACCGAAGGTCTTTACAGCTACTATAAAGCAGCAGTCACCGCATCACCTGAAAAATACTCCGTATCACCGGATGATGAAGACGGCATAAATGCTGCTGTAAAGCAGTGCTGCTGT
Organism: Clostridia bacterium; assembly: GCA_017436375.1. GTDB lineage: Bacteria > Bacillota > Clostridia > Oscillospirales > Acutalibacteraceae > UBA6857. The sequence continues at coordinate 4,047 of JAFSDF010000192.1, forward strand.
GAATATCTTGCCGCCATAAAGCTTATGGAGGATGAAAAGATAGCTCTTTCCAGTGAGTTCAAGCGTCTGGCCGCAGAAAATACGGAAAACATCTGGAGTCTTTTCTCTGACTATTATAATAGTATAGGTGTAACCAAGCAGGACATCACCCGTGTACAGACTCACGAAAGCCGCCTTCTTCAGCTTCTGGATTATTACTACGGTGCTCAGGGTAAGGAGCCCGTACAGGAAATGGACCTGAAGGAAAGATTCGTGGATATGTATGTGGGCTTCAAGGCCATAGAAGGCTCTCTTACCAAAATAAATGACAAGGGCGAAGAGGTTTCTCTGACCGAAAAGGAGCTCAGGGAAAGGGAAAAGCTTTTCTCTTCTATGGCGAAAAGCATAAACGAGGGCACAGCCTCCATAGATGAGCTTAACACCGAATATAACGATTCTCTCGGAATCATAGTCACCTCTTCCCTTTCGGTGCTTCTGACCAAGGAAGGGGATCCTATGTACGGAGATGACTTTTTCGATGCTGTAAGCGGTATAAGCCACGGCAAGGCAAAGGCCGTAAAATCAGGTGACAGTATTTATGTCATCGAAAGGCAGACCATTGCCACTGATGATGAGGATGCTTTTATGTCCTACCGCTCAGAGGTTTTACAGGATATGCGAATGGGTAAAATAGAAAAAAAGCTGAAAAAGCTCATAAAAGAAATGACTGTGGAAGAAAACCTTTAACATCAGAAAAATTAAAGGGGCTGTTGCATTAAGCGCAGACCAAAAAGCAAAACAAAAAACAGATGTGTCTGAGTTGATTTCAACTGAAATACATCTGTTTTTATATTTGTTAATCAGAATTATCCGCGTTGCACAAGGGTAAAATTTGCTTTTTTAGCCGTTTTTTCGCCCGCTCGGAGTATAAACATACGCCTTCGGGACGAAGAAAACGACTTCTGCATCTTAATGCAACAGCCCCCATTTAATTTTAAGCTTCTTTTTCTTCCTCTTCAGGGTTATCCTCATTTTTGAAGAGTGCAACCAACTTCATTATAAAGTCAATAAGAGCTTTAATATAATCCATAAAAGTCAAAGTCGTTCCTCCTCACTTAATACAATCTTTCTGTAAACATAGTATAACCCAACTTTTTCTCTTTGTCAATAATTTATTAAAAAATAGTTTACAAAAGTGAAAAAAATGTTTACGCACCTACACATTATATAACATAATGTATGTATAAGCAACAGTTTTTTTCATAAATTTTTAATTTGGAAGAAATTACACGTTAAAGACACCTTAAACTGTAGTTTCGTCCTTTTCCGTTTCTGTCTGATCAGTCTCAGCCTGAGCGGCAGTCTCATCGGCCTTATGAGCCTTTCGCTTTTTGAAAAGCTTTTTCTCCCTGCCCTCATCGGCTTCCGGAGCTTCAGCGACCTCGGTGTCTTCCTCATCGGCTGCTTCCTGCACTGCCTCTGCTTTTTCTTCGCTTTCGTCCTCCTTCTGAGCTCTGCGCTTTTTAAAGAATCTTTTTTCTTTTACATCCTCACTGTCTTCATCGTGAGAAATGGCAGGCGTAAATTCGGGAAGCTCATGCTTTTCGAAAAGAGGATTTTCCGACGAGCAGATATGTACGGCCCCGTCAAGGACATGAACCATAACATCCTTATGTCTTCCGCCGTATTCACCGTCGAGTGTCCAGTCCATTTCACCCTCGAGACAGGTAACCTTGAGCTTTTTGGTATGAAGGAAAATGAGAGGATTACCGTCAAATTTACGCTGTTTTACCTTTAAAAGAGTAGGGATGACATCCTTAAACTTGAGTCCCTTGCACAGAAGAAGCTCAAAAACACCGTCATTAAGCTTGATTTCATTTGTATCGAAATCAATAAAGCCGCCTACGGAGGTAGAGTTTGAGATAGCACCGAAAACGAAATCTCCCTCGATAACACCGCCGTCGTGCTCGATTCTCAGCTTATAATTTTTAATATCAAAAACCTCGGGAACTGCCGTAGGAAGATAGGCAAGATAGCCGAACTTGTTTTTAAGCTTCTGATTGGTAGCATAGGAGGCGCGGGTGAAGGCACCGAAGGATGCCACGTATGTAAAATATCTGTTATTGAAAAGGCCTACATCGTAGTCATTAAGCTGACCGCTCATAATAAGATCCGTAGCCTCCTTAATATCCTTGGGGATACCTAAGGTAGAAGCAAGGTCATTTGTAGAGCCTGAGGGGATGTAGCCGATAGGCACACGGCGAGGCATATCCATAACACCGTTTACTGTTTCATTGAGCGTACCGTCGCCGCCGCAGCATACTACCATATCATGCTCATCAAGCTCTCTTTTTACTATGTTTGTGGCATCACCCTGACAGGTAGTGGTGCGTACGGTAAACTCATAGTCATTCTTAGAAAACTTATCCACTATTTCAAAAGTGCCGGCTCTTGATTTGGTTCTGCCGGCGCAGGGATTGACAATAAGTAATACTTTTTTTCTCTTGTCACTCATAATATAACCTTCTTTTTTATAAAAAAATATTAAATTCTTTAGGTAATTTTATCACTTAATTTTTATATTGTCAAATAAATATTCAAATGGTAATTAAATTTTGTTATTTACGAAATATAGTTACCAGTTTGTTGATTTTTCTGTGCTTTTCAGAAAAAAGGAGCTGTTGCATTAAGCGCAGACCAAAAAGCAAAACAAAAAACAGATGTGTCTGAGTTGATTTCAACTGAAATACATCTGTTTTTATATTTGTTAATCAGAATTATCTGCGTTTCACAAGGGTAAAATTTGCTTTTTTAGCCGTTTTTTCGCCCGCTCGGAGTATAAACATACGCCTTCGGGACGAAGAAAACGACTTCTGCATCTTAATGCAACAGCCCCTTACTTTATCACAGTCTTATGCCTCTGCAGGTGCATCGCCCTCAGCTTCTTCATCCTTCTTTTCAAAGAGAGGTGCAAGGAAAGCCATAAGCTCTTCAAAAATCAGTTTAAGCATTTCGATAACTTCTCTGATTGTCATAATACTTTACTCCTTTCTTAAAGAATAAACCTTTGCATAACAATAATATCACAGATTATTAATATTTGTCAATCAATAACCTCGATCTGACACATTTTCATGCTCTCCAGAGCATTACGGTGACTGTCGGGAGTAACACCTGCGCAGGCGGTACCGTCTACAGTGACAGGTGTCTCGTACAGCCTTGCCTTGATAAGCATGGCATTAGAGATAACGCATATATCCGTGCAGAGACCGATCAGCTCCACACCCTCGAGATTTTCTGTTTCTGCCACCCTTTCCGCCAGCTCATAGGAGCCGAAGGTAGGCTTATCGATTATCTCACAGCCCTCAGTATCAAAAGCAGCTGAAATCTGCCAGCCCTGCGTACCCTTTATGCAGTGGGGCACGGGAAGCTTTTTGCCCTCAGCTGTGTCAAGATAATCCTCACCGTGAGTATCTCTGGTAAAAATTATTCTGTTGCCGTTTTTTCTGTACAGGGCAATTTTTTCTTTTACCTTATCTGCGATAGCCACAGCCTCCGTAGTGCCGAGTGCTCCGTCGATAAAGTCATTCTGCATATCTATAACACATAAAACCTTCATATTATGCCTCCACAGCTGCCTCTCTCTTTTCTTTGAGCTGTTTTTCCACCTCTGCCATATGTGCCGCATCGTCACTGTCGAGGAAGCAGATAACTATCAGATAGAGCAGTGAGCCGAGAGCAGGACCGAGAATGAAGGAATGCCAGCGGTATTTAAGGAAGCGCGGTGCTGTCTGTGCATTGATGACAGTCTGATTTGATGCTACCTTAACATTGGGGTTGAAGCCGAGGAACTTCAGGAAATAGCCCTGAATGAATTTCGGAATGGCACCGGTCACCTTTGAAACAAAGTTCTGCATTGAGAAAACTATACCCTCGGTACGCTTACCGGTTTTAAGCTCTACCTCGTCAATAGAGTTTGTGAGAAGGGAGCGGTGAGCGATGTCCTTCATATTAGTGAAAATCTGTGCCGTTCCCAGAAGAGCCATTACGACGGCAAGAGAGCCGATATTCAGGAAGCGGTCATTAGCACCTACTGCGAAAGCAAGGAGACGGGCCACAACCGTGATCGCCTCAGAGAAAACAAGAAGTCTCTTATTACCGCCCAGTCTGTTTATAAGCTTGACGGCGAAGAACATGGCGAAGGCTCCCGGAATACCCATCACAAAGCCGTATACGACCTGTGCCGTACCGCCGGAAATTTCAGTGTTTCCGAGCCTGTAGGCAATACCCTGAGTTTCAAAGAAGTATTCCCAGGGAAGAGCGAGAGATATGCTCTGCACGGTTCGTGCAAGACATACTATAATCATTGTCTTATTGTGTCTTAAATCAAGTATATCCTTTAAAACACTGTCCTTTTTTTCATTCTCGGCAGGATCCACCTTTTCCTTCATTCTGTAAGCGAGCATAGCAATAAGCATACCTACAAAGCCGAAAAGAACAGCGCCGAACATATAGGTATGTTTTTCGGACATTATTTCCTGCTTGACGAATATATCCTTTATTCTGGGGAAAAGACTGGCGATAGTTCCGCCGAGACCTGCGGCGATGCTGATCCACTGGATAACTCGCCTTCGCTCGGCAGCATCGGGGCTCGACATAGCACTTACGCCCCAGATGGCAATATCCTGTAATGAATAAAAGACATCAAAGAGTATGTAAAGAGCGAGCACAAAGGCAATGGTCTGACTCTGTGAAAAACCGAAATCAATGAACATCAGCACGACAAGAGCACCGATAATCGCAGGTGTCCACAGAAGGAAGGGACGGAGCTTCTGCCCCGGCTTATGCCTTCTGCGGTCGAGAAGCGCACCGACAAGCGGGTCATTGATTGCATCCCACAGAGTACTGATGCCTGTGATGATACCTGTCTTTTCAGAGGGGATTTTAAGAATAGTGTTCAGATAGACGAAAAGTCTGCCGGAAACAAAGCTGTAGGTCATATTCTGACCTGTAAGACCTGCTGCATAAGAAAGCAGTCGGTCATTGGCTACCTTGGTTTCCGATTCTTCTTTCGAGAAAAGAAAGAAAGGCTTCATATAATCTCTCCTTTATACATCAGTTGTAAAAATTATACAATATTATAACCGTAATTGCAATAAAAACTATATTATTTTTTCAAATTTAATTATTGTCATCAAAAAGCTTTTGTGCTAAAATGGATAATCATTTGTGAATAAAGAAAGAAGTGACTCAGATGCTCGGTGTTTTTATCAATGTTTGTACCGTAATAGCAGGCAGTACCGTAGGTCTGCTTTTCAGAAAAAGCATCAGTAAAAAATACAGCGATGCAGTTATGACAGGTATCGGTCTGTGTGTAGTTTTAATCGGTATACAGGGTATGCTCAAGGGAGAAAACATCCTCGTTACCATCATTTCGATGGTTCTGGGTGCCTTAATCGGCACTGCACTGGATATCGACGGTAAATTAAACGGTGCAGGCGACTGGCTGTCCTCTAAAATAAAAAGCAAAAACGGTGAAAAGAACTCTCTTGCCGAAGGCTTCGTCACGGCAAGTCTCGTTTTCTGCATCGGTGCTATGACCATTCTGGGCTCTCTTGATGCAGGTCTTAAGGGCGATAACACTACCCTCATTACAAAGAGTATTCTCGACCTTTTCTCCTCTATGATGCTTTCCGCTTCTCTGGGCATCGGTGTAATCTTCGCCGCCGTGTTTGTATTCGTATTTCAGGGCGGCATAGTTCTTCTGGCCGGTGTTCTTGAACCCTTGCTGAGCCCCTCGGCCATAGCTGAAATCACCTGCGTAGGCTCAGTTATGATTATGGGACTCGGTCTGAATCTGGCAGGAATAGCAAAAATAAAGGTGGCAAACTACTTCCCTGCACTTATACTCGCTCCTGTCATCTGTATGCTTTTCGGCTTTTTAAGTCAGTACATACCCGCTCTGGGATAAGGGATATAGTAAAGAGGTAAAAAAATGGAAAAACAAAGAAAAGATAATCTTTACGGCTCCTTCCTTCTTATGCTCTGTGCCGTTATATGGGGCAGCTCCTTCGTGGCGCAGACCACAGGAGCAGAATTCGTAGGTCCCTTCACCTTCATTACCATGAGGAGTCTTTTAGGCTCGGCAGCCCTGTTGCCTGTCATAGGAGTGACGGGAGCCTTAAAAAAGAAAAAGACCGGAAGCAATAAAATGACAGCCGACGAAAAAAAGCTTCTGCTTAAGGGAGGTGTCGCCTGCGGTGTGGTTCTGTGCTTTGCGTCTAATTTACAGCAGCTCGGCATCGACGGCGGAACAGAGCCGGGCAGAGCCGCCTTTATTACTGCGCTTTACATACTACTCGTACCTGTCTTCTCCCTTTTTCTCGGCAAAAAAATAAGGCCCCTTATCTGGCCCTGTGTCATAGTTTCCGTTATCGCCCTTTACCTTCTCTGTGTAAAGGAAGGCGGCAGAACACAGTTTTCAGATCTCTATGTCCTCCTCTGCGCCCTGTGCTACACTGTACACATTCTCGTTATTGATAAGGTATCACCAAAGGTAGACGGTGTTACGCTCTCTATGCTTCAGTTTCTTGTGGCAGGTATAATTTCGGCAGTGCCTATGCTTCTTTTCGAGGAAGTGACTGTGGAAAATCTCATCAAGGCCGCACCCTCCATCGCCTATTCGGGCATTATGTCCAGCGGTGTGGCATACACTCTGCAGATTTTAGGTCAGCAGAAAACAGAGCCCACCATCGCTACGATGATAATGAGTCTCGAATCTGTGTTCGGTGTGCTTACGGCTATGGTAATTCTTCATCAGATACCCTCTGTGCGCGAAGCCATCGGCTGTATACTGATGTTTGCCGCCATAATAGTGGCACAGCTCCCCGAAAAGAAGAAAATCCGGATCTGAATTAAAACAATGCAAATAAAATAAGCCCGCTGTATCAGCCCTTCAGCTTTTACAGCGGGTTTTCATTTTATACCGGGTTAATTACATTTCACCCTCATGCTTATGACTTCCCTTTTTTTCGGGAGTCAGTGCCTTTTCACCGTTCAGGTACATAGCTACCAGACCGAGAAGCACCATTATTACAGAGAAGTAAATAATAACGGGAATGACTGTCTTATAAAGGAAGGTACATATAGCCGTGGCAACATCACCGCCGATAATCAGAGCAGCCACATAGCCGAAGAAGGTAAGTCCGCCGGCAAAGAGAGAAATCATAATACCGTAGCCGAAGATGGTTTTCAGTACTGCGGAAAGCTTTTTACAGAATTCTTTCATAATATCTCCTCCTTTACATTCCTAATATGGGAAGCCAGCCCATCAGAACTGCAACCTGCAGAACGAACTGTGCCGCTACCCACCACATATTATTCTTAAAGGTCTTGCTGAAATCCGACTGTGCGATGGTCATACCTGCATACATACCGAGACCGAGGGGAGGTGTGATACCGCACATAACACCGCAGATACAGGGAAGCATAGCGGCGGCAAGAAGCGGATTTACACCCACATTAGCCAGAAGTGTGATGAACACAGGTCCGAAGATAACTACCTGAGAGGAGCCGGGAACGACCATACCCATAACACAGGTGATGGCACAGATAGCCAGAACCATACCGAATTTACTGAAGCTCCAGGAGGCCATAACCTGACCGAGAGCCTCTGCCACACCGAGATCATCGAACATAGCGCCGATCATATAGCCGAATACGCATACACCGATGGCAGGAGAAATAGTTTTAACTCCGTCTGCGAACATCTTTGCCAGCTTCGAAGGAGTAACGACAGACTTATCCTTAGCGATAAGACAGGCATAAATAGAGGATATACCGCCTACGAAAAGGAGTACTGACTTTGAGAGATATTTAGCTCCGTCGGCGCCGAGACGCTCTACAAAGAAGCTGTCTGAGAAAGCCGCATCCAGAACGAAGGGAAGCAGAATAATAACGGGCAGCAGCATAGCCTGCCAGCCAACCTTCAAGGTTTCCTTAAGACTCGGAAGGTCTTCCTTTTTAATAGGCTCTACCTTATAATGCTTGCAGAAGGCCCATACCATAATAAGACGCTGTGCGATAAACCAGATGGCTATACCCCAGAGAACGATCCAGAATTTACCCTGTGAAACCTCCTCGATACCGTTAGCTGCAGCATAGGTCGTAAATGCCGCCATAGCTGCTACGATATTTGATGAGGGAGGGATCATATTTCCCATATAGCTGGCATTGGACTCGATGTTAGCGGCCAGCTCAGCAGGGAAGCCTGTCTTTTTCATAGCGGGAATGGTGAGAGAGCCTGTGGCCATAACATTACCCGGGCCCGAGCCTGATAAGGCACCCATAAATGCACTGGCGATAACGGCTGTGTAGCCTGCACCGCCTCTGATACGGCCGATGAGAGAAAGGATAACTGCAATACAGCTGTCGACGATTTTCGTCTTGGTCAGAATGATTGACATCGCAACGAAGGCAACCATCGAATAGAGCAGTGAGGTGGACAAGCCCTCATTGATGTAGTCCAGAACATTAGGCCATGTACCCGTAACAGCCAGCAGAACGACAAAAGCAAGAAGAACTGCCTCATAAACGGGACGCTTGAAGGCAAGGAACCATATACAGATTACTGCCAGCATAATGCCTAAATACAGCAAAGATTCCATAGTTAAAACTCCTTTTCTGATAAATTTTCCGTTATAGAGTTCATTACTTATGCGTTATCGAACTCATTACCAACGAGTTATATTATATATAAAATTCCGGTTATGTCAAGAGAAAATCAAAATTTTATTATTTTTAATCTTATCCGTCACATTACTGTTGATTTTTCCGTTTCAAAGTGCTATTCTTATATAAGCATTAACTTATAATGTATATAACAATTATAATATAGGAGATGAGGTTATGAATTCGAGACAGCTCCAATATGCTGTTCTGCTGTCAGAAGCAGGGAATTTTTCTCATGTAGCCGAAAAGCTGAATATCACACAGCCTGCCCTGAGTAAGCAGATACTCTCTCTGGAAAAGGAGCTTGGCACACAGCTTTTCGACCGTAACCGTAACCCTGTTTCCCTCACAGCGGCGGGCGAGCATTTTATCCGAGAGGCTAAAGAGCTCCTCTACAGGGAATCACAGCTAATAAAGTCCATGGAGCAATTCAGCAGCGGTGACAAAGGTCAGCTCGTTATCGGAATCACCCCCTTCAGAAGCGCATACCTTATTCCCGAAACAGTGAAAAAGATAAGAGAGAAATTTCCCGGTGTACAGGTAAAGCTCGCAGAGGAGGGCAGTGAAGCCCTGAGAAAGGATGCCGCAGAGGGTATGTTTGATTTCGCAGTAGTGAATATGCCCGTAGACGAAAGTGTGCTCGATGCTGTTCTTATCGAGCCGGACAGACTCGCTCTGGTGATCCCCGAGGCTATGGATTCAGCCTTTAAAGGAAAGGATGAGGTCGATTTTTCCGTTTGCAGAGATATACCCTTCGTTGTCCTCGGTGCCGGCCAGGAAATGCGACAGCTTTTCGAAAAGCTCTGTGCCGATTCCGGTATCCGCCCCGAGACAGCCGCTGAGGTGGTAAATCTGACCAGTGCGTGGGAAATGGCCTGTGCCGGGGTGGGTGCTACTCTTTTACCCGTACAGTTCGTAAACGGCAAAAGAGACAGCCATGTTACCGTAGTAAAGCTGAAAAACAGCTTTTATCTCAGACAGCCTGCCGTCGTGATAAAAAAGGGACAATATATTTCCGAATATGCCCGTTATGCCATTAATCTTCTTACAAAAAATGAAGATTAATAATAGTTAAGCTCTTTGTCTTGCTTTTTTACAGTTTTTTATGTATAATTAAGCAATACAGTTTATCTTGTTACGGACAGGTTAATAATTAATATCACAGAAAAAAGGAGTTGTGTAAGAATGGATCCCATTAAAGTTGACTTCACTGGCGGCAAGGGTGAAAGCAAAGGTAGCGGAAAGGCCGCTTATCTTGTTCCCAAAAAAGCCGGATTAAAATTAATCATCAGCATCATCGGTACCGTTATCGGTGCAGTAGTAGCCTACTACTTTATGCTTCCCCCGATGAACTTCAAAAGCACAGACACCTATATGTATTTCGGTGTGGTAGCAGCTATCTTTGTGGCTCTGCTCAATATCACCTCAGGTGCGATGATTAAGCCCGAATACACGGAATATGTAAAGAAAAAATCTCTCATTCCCGGTATTTTCATCGGTATTCTCGTAGCTGTCGTCGCTGTCGGTATGGCTTTTTCCTCTGTATTTTTCAGAGCCAAGACCTACAGCAAGATCATCGACGTAAACGAAAACACGAATTTTGCCCAGGAAATTCAGGAGGCAGACTTCTCCTCTGTGCCCGTTCTCGATACAGCGGCAGCAAGCGTTCTCGCCAACAGAACTCTCGGTGACCTTTCCAAAATCGGTAAGGTTTCACAGTTTGAAATCTCCAATGCCTTCACTCAGATCAACTATAAAAATTCTCCCGTCAAGGTAACCACTCTCTCCTACGGTGATGTTTTCAAATGGCTGAAAAACACCGGTGAAGGTCTCCCCGGCTATGTCGTGGTAAATATGGTTACTCAGAAAAGTGAGCTCGTTCTTCTTCCCGAAGGCGAGTACATCAGATATGCTACCACCGAGCATTTCTCCAAATATCTTATGAGACATGTGCGCTTCGCATATCCCACCTATATTTTCGATACGCCCAGATTTGAAATTGACGAAAATGGCGACCCCTACTGGCTCTGCCCCGTCCTTGACAAAACTATCGGTCTTTTCGGCGGTACGGATGTAAAGGGTGTGGTTATCGTTAACGCAGTGACAGGTGAAATGACTGAATATACCGTTGACCAGGTCAGAAGCAGTAAGGAGCTTCAGTGGATTGACGGTATTTACTCCGACGCTCTTTTAGTAGAGCAGTTCAATTACTACGGTCAGTATCAGAAGGGCTTCATTAACTCTATTCTCGGTCAGGACGGTGTAAAGATAGCCACAGAGGGCTCCAACTATCTCGCCCAGAATGATGACGTTTATATGTATACGGGTGTTACCTCTGCCGGCAACGATCAGGCTATCATCGGCTTCGTGCTCGTAAATATGCGAACCAAGGCAGCCTCCTTCTACGAGGTTTCAGGTGCCAAGGAATATTCCGCTATGTCCTCTGCACAGGGTGATGTTCAGGACTACTCCTATAACGCTACCTTCCCCATCCTTCTCAATATCAGCGGTCAGCCCACCTACTTTATGTCCCTTAAGGATGCTGACAGCCTCGTTAAGCGCTTTGCTATGGTTAATGTGCAGAATTATCAGGTAGCTGTTACCGGTGTCACCATCGCAGAGTGTATGGAAGAATATGTAGACAAATTAGAGCATAACAATATTAAAATCGATGTGGACATCGAGGATATCATCGATGCTACCGACACTGAAAATCAGCCCGACGGCACTGTCGCTCCCGCAGACAGGACCGTAACCGTAAAGGGCACGGTAACCGACATCAGAACAGCGGTTATGAACGGCGAAAGCGTTTACTACATCGAGCTTGACGAAAACGGCATTTATTACACCGTAAAAGCCTCTGATGAGCCTTCCGTAGTCATTATGAATAAGGGACAGAAGGCAAAGATCACTTACTCTGCCACCGAGGATGATAAAGCTCCCGAAAAGGGTGACATCATCACAGCTGAGGATGTGAAGTAAGGTTTGTTTGCCGAAAAATAAAACTAAAAGTGTAATAAGAGGGGAATTCATATGCAAAACAAGAAAAAAATCCGCAAATTACAGCTTGAAGAAAAAAATAAGTTCATAGCGATAAGTGTATTCAGCCTCTTGGTGTTTTCTTTGTTAGTGTTGTTTTTCCCTTATACAGGTGACGATTGGGCCTGGGGTTCACAAATCGGAACAGAAAGACTGAACAGCTTCTTTGTCAATTACAACGGACGCTATTTGGGGAATTTGCTTGTTATGGCTTTGACAAGAAGTAAGCTTCTGAATGTTGTTGTTCTCTCCTTATCTTATTATGTTGCCTGTTATCTTTGCTACAGATATACAGAAAAAAAGATAAATCTGATTTTGATTTTTTCTCTTGTCTTGTTCTTTGTTATGCCGAGAGGAATGTTTATGCAGTCTGTGGTGTGGACCTCCGGCTATTCAAATTATGTTCCGTCCGCACTGATAAGCCTATTATATCTGATTATGATAAAAAATATAGCCGACAGGGAAACTCCTGAATACGGAAAGTTTTCTTTCATTCCTACATTTCTGATGGGCTTTTGCGGAGCTCTGTTTATGGAAAACATTACACTCTTTAACGTTTGTTTAGGCTTCGCGGTTATCGGATATTGTCTGATAAAATTCAGAAGGATTTTCTCCTGTCATATAGGCTTTTTAATCGGTGCTGTTATCGGTGCCGTCTGTATGTTCTCTAATGGCGCATATTTTAAAATTGCTAACGGAACTGACGGATACAGAAGCACTGCCAGCGGGCTTTCCGGAATAGTGGACACATTGAAATCGCACATAATCACCTCTATAGATAATCTTCTTTTTTCAAACTGCATTATGTGCATAATTGCAACAGTTGTGTTATCAGCTCTGGTCTTTAAATATCTGAAAAACTCAAACGACAAAGCGCCAAAAACCGTGTCAGTTATTGCTCTTACCCTCAATTACGTTTCGCTTGCCGTTATTATTATGGAAAATGTAAGCTCGTTAAACGGCTTAACAGGTATGTTTTCCTCTCTCCAAACAAAAAGGGTGCAGTTTTTAACAGCGGTTATATATGTTTTAAGCATTTTTCTGATTTCTTTTCTTTGCATAGACAAACAGAAAAGATTTAAAACAATGCTGCCTTTGTACTGTGTACCTGTTGTGGTTGCTCCTTTACTTTTGGTAAATCCCATAGGACCCAGATGCTTTTTCGTGGCATATCTGTTTATGATGGCGTATATTTCCGATGCATTGGCTTATGCTGTCAAAGATTGCAAACTTAACAGTCTCACTGTTAAGTCACTTGTATATTTAAGCTGTGTCACGCTTGTTTTCCAGGTGATTATATATCTAAATATTTTTTATCCTGTTTATACCTGTAATGAAAAAAGAAATGAATTTGCAAAACTTCAGTCAGATAACGGAAACAAAACTGTTTATATATGCGAACTTCCTAATAAGTCTTATCTGTGGACGAGCTCACCCACTAATGAACCGTGGATAACACGCTACAAGCTTTTTTACGGATTAGATGAAGAGGCACAGTTCACTTTCGTAAGTGAAGATGAACTTGATAAAATAATCAAAGAATATAACAAAGTAAAATGAAAAAGGAGCTGATAAAATGAACCTTTCTTTAGTAGTTCCCTGCTATAACGAAGAAGGTAACGTTGAAAAGTTCTTTGACCTTGTAACAGAAGTTTTTGAAGGCAAGTTAGAGGATTATGAATTCGTATTCGTAAATGACGGAAGCAAGGATGACACACGAAAAAAGCTAAAAGAGCTTTACAACAATAAAAACAGCAGAAATAACATTCAGGTGGTTTCCTTCAGCCGTAACTTTGGAAAAGAGGCAGCCATTTATGCAGGGCTTTCCAAGGTTAAAGGTGATGTAGTCTGCCTTATTGATGCCGACTTGCAGCAAAGACCGGAGGTAGTTTTGGAAATGCTCAAGGTTATGAGCAAAGATGAGGACATTGACTGCGTGACTGCATACCAGGAAAAGAGAAAAGAAGGAACAGTAATCTCCGCTGTCAAATCAATGTTTTATAAAATCATTAACGGAGTATCCGATGTAGAATTTGTAAACGGAGCATCCGACTTCCGACTTATGAAAAGAAGTGTTGTTGATGCCCTTTTACAAATGACCGAATATCACCGCTTTTCAAAAGGTATGTTCAGCTATGTAGGCTTCCGCACGGAATATATTCCTTATGTGGTAGCTGAAAGAGAAAGCGGTGAAAGTAAATGGGGTGTAAAAAAGCTTATTAAGTATGCACTTGAAGGCATCTTCGCTTTTTCAACAATGCCTCTGAAAATTTCGATGTTTGTCGGAATTTTATTTGCTCTTCTGTCCGTATGCGGATTCATCGTATCCGTCTTCCTTCCCTCTGCTACGGCAATCAGTACCCTTTTGGTAATATCTTCCCTTTTCCTCGTAGGTGGAGTTATTCTTGTCTTTTTGGGAATTATCGGGGAATATCTGTCAAAAATGTATGTACAAGGAAAAAACAGACCTGTTTATATTATAAAGGAATATCTTAATAATGAAAAAAATATTTGAACTTATTGATAAATACAAAGAACTGATTCTATATATCGTTTTCGGCGGTTTAACCACCGCAGTCAACTTCGTTGCCTTTTGGATATGCGGAAAGTTATTAGGAGAAGATCTGTACTATGTGTCCAACGCCATAGCCTGGTTTGTATCCGTGGTTTTCGCCTATATCACAAATAAGCTTTTCGTTTTCGAAGCAAAGAGCTTCACTCCCAAGGTGCTTTTCAAAGAGATATCCGTATTTTTCAGTGCCAGAGTGTTCAGCTTTTTTGTAGAAGAGGGAGGACTTGTTCTTCTGGTATGGGTTCTGAATTTCGGCGAATACTCTATGAATGTATTAGGCTTCGAAATAAACGGTCAGCTTATCGCCAAAGCTTTACTGGCAGTAATAGTAGTACTGATAAATTACTTTGTAAGCAAATTTGCGGTTTTCACAAAAAATACAAAAGAATAAGAAAGCGGGGCTGTTGCATTAAGATGCAGAAGTCGTTTTCTTCGTCCCGAAGGCGTATGTTTATACTCCGAGCGGGCGAAAAAAACGGCTAAAAAAGCAAATTTTACCCTTGTGCAACGCAGATAATTCTGATTAACAAATATAAAAACAGATGTATTTCAGTTGAAATCAACTCAGACACATCTGTTTTTTGTTTTGCTTTTTGGTCTGCGCTTAGGGTGACGATAGTAATCCGAACCTGCCTGAAAGCGCGTCTTTTCAGTGCTTTTCGGTGTTTCGGTTTTGAAAGGCGTCAGCCTGTC
>JAFSDF010000193.1 GCA_017436375.1 Clostridia bacterium
AAGCACTTTAAAATGCGAAATAGCTTTGCAAGAAAAGGCGAAAATCACCGATAATGCTGACGCATATCGGTGATTTTTAACGCGTTATTGTGAAATTATTTCACATTTTAAAGAAATACTGCCTTATGGGATGCCGGCGTTAAAGGGGTCATTTTTCAGCCGTCGACGGGCAATTTATTCTTTTTTGCTTTTCTTCTTCATCCTGAGGGCGAGATAACCGCCGTAAAAACCGCTGACTGCCACTAAAAAGATGCAGGAAATTATCTGTCCTCTGACCGTCAGTGCTGTCTCATCGGCAAAGACACTAAGTGCATTGAACACTCCGTGAAGGATAATACAGGGAATAAGGCTCCCGCTTTTAAGAAAAATCATCACAAACATAAAGCCTGCCGCCACAGCATATACCACCTGTAAAAGATTTGGTAAAAGCTCTGCTCCCGAGCCGTTGAAAAGATTTATTATATGGCCTATGCCGAAGGTTATGCTTGAAACGGCGATAGCTGATCTGAGGCCGTTTTCCGCCATAGCCTTAAAGAGCATGCCTCGGAAAATTATCTCCTCCAGCAGTCCCACGCAGAGCATAGTGAGCATATAAATCACTGCTTCTCCCACAGTCACATTAAGCTTAACACCGAACATAACATTGGCTAAAAGCAAAAGTGCGAGCGGAATGTAATAAAGCATTTCCTTGGCTGATACCTCAGGCTTACACAGGCCGTATTTTTTGCTCAGACCGTACTTCTTAATAAAAAGCAGGAGAATACCCGACATTATAAAAGCCACAGGCAGACTGATTATGCTGTTTATTCCGACCTCGGCAGAAAGACTATCCCCCACGCTCATCAGAACACAATAGGCAACTATCCACACTATCGAAAAAGTAAGCTGACTTTTTTCATATAGCCTTTTCATTTTTACCCTCCGTCTTTTTCTTTTCTCTCATTATATCAATTATCTGCGCAGTTTTCAATAAGAGATTATTTGCAGTAAAAATCTATGGCTTCACTGATGTACTGTGCCGTTCCCTCGCCGTGTCTGTCGATGTTACTTTTAAATCTTTCGTCGAGCACATACATCTGACCGAGTCCCGAAAGTATTTCCTTGCTGCAGGTGTAGAATTTCGCAGTGATATAGCGCTGAAGCCTTCTGACGAGCTCCTGTGCTTGCTCGCTCTCAGGTAAAGCGTTTCTCATACAGAGAGAAAAATCACCCATAATCAAGTCCATTCCCTCACTGAGGGAATCAAAATCACCCTTTGAAAAGTTCCTTGTTTTTTCTTGGTATTCTTTGTGGGCTTCGGTGTCGCCCCATCTCTCTTTGGCCTCTGCCTTATACTTTTCAAATTCACTGTTATCGAATACTTTCATAATAATCTGTCCTTTCTCAGCGCTGTCGATGGAAGCAATAAGCCTCTCGAGCCGCTCTTTTTTCATAATCAGAAGCTTTTTCTGCTGCATCAGCGCTTCTCTTTTATCATAATCGGGAGATGATAAGATTTCTTTTATGCTCCTTAGAGAGAAATCCAGCTCACGGTAAAACATAATCTCCTGCATACGCAGAATTGATTTTTCATCATAATACCTATAACCTGTCCACTCATCCACAAAAGGAGGCTTCAGCAAACCAATCTCATCGTAATAATGAAGTGTGCGCACACTTATACCGCAGAGCTTTGCAAAATCCTTAATTAGCATTTTCATTTTTATCACCTCACATCACACAGTATACACTATGACGTTAGGTGAGAGTCAAGAGGCAATTTGATTTTTCTTTTGGAGTATGCTATAATTTTCCTAAGAAAGAGAGGCGTTAATATGAGCATAATACAGAAATTTTACGACGATATGGCATCTCAATACGACAAGCTTTTCCTCGACTGGAGCAAGACAACTCAGGAGCAGGCTGTGTTTCTTGACGGTCTTTTCCGTGAAAAGGGTTTCGACGCCTCTGCCGCTATTCTTGACTGTGCCTGCGGAATAGGTACGCAGGCAATAGGTCTGGCACGAATGGGATACAATGTAACCGCCTCGGACATCAGCGAAAGAGAACTCGCCGAAGCTGAAAAAAGAGCAGAGATAAACGGTGTAAGCATACGCTTCGGAAAAGCTGACTTCCGCACTTTATCGGATACCTTTACGGAGAAATTCGATATTATCATCGCTATGGATAATGCTCTGCCTCATATGCTGACGGAAAAAAATTTAAGCGATGCCGTAAAAAGCATCGTAGACAGGATTAAAGAAGGCGGTATCTTCGTCGCAAGCATAAGGGACTACGATGACCTTCTGACGAAAAAGCCTCCCTATTCTCCGCCCTATATACATAAAACTGACAACGGTAAGAGAGTTTCCTTCCAGACCTGGGAATGGGACGGCGATATTTATAAGCTCACTCAATACATCATCGATGACGAAGAAGACCTGCAGATAAGTAAATTCGACTGCGAATACAGAGCTACCCGCAGAGAGGAACTGACGAATCTGCTTCTTTTCCACGGATGCAGTAAGGTCGAATGGCTCCTTCCCGAAAAATCCGGCTTTTATCAGCCTGTAGTGGTAGCGAAAAAATAAAGTTAACACCCTATGACCGTAACAAATCATAGGGTGTCTTTTTGTGCCGTATATTAATTAATCTCGACAACATCCATACGCAGCTGATGGGTTTTGCTCTCCCCGTCAGCACCTACGGTGTTTATCTCAAAATAAAGATTATTAATAAGATTTTCTGTGTTATCTGTTTTATACTCCGTGATTATATCGGCACCGCTGATTTTGCCGAGATCATCCCCGTTAAGTTTAACCTTACCGCCTGTCTGATCTACTAGACTGTTTGACATAACGGTTTTCTTTATGCCGTCTTCTAATATGTAGAAGGTAGTGTTATATGAAGTCACACCCTCAAAAAATTCCCCGGAATTAATCTGTAATGTTCCTCCGCTGAAGGTTTCCTCATCCTCACCGAGAATAACAGTTCCGTTCATAACGGTCAGCACCTCGTCTGAGCCACTGAAGGAATAAACCTTGGATTCCGCAGTTTTCTCCGAAAGAACCTCAGTTCCCTGAGCACTTCGGTCATAACCTGCTCTGTCCCTGTAAACTCCGAAGCAGGTTAAGGCTACGACAAGCGCAAAAGCCACAGCTAAAACCTTTTTCATATTACTACCTCCTTGGTTAGTTTCTGCCTTCATTATACAGCAACTCCTGCGAAATGTAAAGGAAATTGCTCTCTCTGTTTTCGGGATATGCTCTCGGTTTCTTTCCGATTTGCTAAAAAACACACTCTCGAGTAAGCGGTAGTACTAAGATATAGAGCTATTCGTTAAACGGAGCTTGTCCCTCTCTTATAATGCCTTTACCATCTGCATTTCTTTAAAACGCTTATTTAAAAATGTGTACTCAACCTCTTTGATTTCTTTAAACCCGATAGATGTATACATTTTGCGTGCAACAGTATTTTTCAACGACACACTGATATACAGTTTGTCAGCATCGTGTTTTTTCTTAAAATAATCAAAAAAGTCCAGTGTGGCTCGTTTGCCATAACCTTTCCCTTGAAACTGCCTTCCTATCATAAATCGACTTATAGACCAGCCGGGAAAAGTTTCGTCGTAGTCATACAGCACAAATCCTACCATAGTTTCACCATCATATATTCCTAAGGTGTACAAGCCATCCTCATAAGCAGCTTCCACCAGCGACTGCTTGTTGTCTGCAACAAATCCCTCTTGACTGCCGTCAATGGTCAATGCCATACAATCCCAGTAGTTTGACTTGTCAATTTCTCTAAAATGCATTTTAATTTCTCCTTTTTCAAGTTTCCTCAACTACCAACATTCTACCATAAACTCCCACAAAAGTAAACAAGCAAAAAAACACACCCTCGAATAATCGAGAGTGTGCAGTAAGCGATAAAGTGATTATCTCTTTGAGAACTGTCGCAGCGTTAAGAAAACAGTCCGGTGGACTGTTTTTAGCCTGCGACCGCAACAGCTATGCTGTGAGGACCCGAAGATCCCCGAAAGAAAAAAGCACACTCCCGAATAATCGGAAGTGTACCATAATTGATAAACTGATTATCTCTTTGAGAACTGAGGTGCACGACGAGCGCCCTTGAGACCGTACTTCTTTCTTTCCTTCATTCTGGGGTCACGAGTGAGGAAGCCTGCCTTCTTAAGTGCGGGACGAAGTTCTTCGTCATACTGAAGGAGAGCTCTGGAAAGACCGTGACGGATAGCACCTGCCTGGCCTGTAACGCCACCGCCTGTTACGCGGCAAACGATGTCAAACTTCTCTGTGGTTTCTGTAAGATTGAGAGGCTGACGAACGATGAGCTTAAGTGTTTCGAGACCGAAATAATCGTCGATATCTCTGTCGTTGATGGTGATTTTACCTGTACCTGCATAAACACGTACTCTTGCGATTGACTTCTTTCTGCGGCCTGTGCCGTAGAAGAACGGAGTGGTTTCGTACATTCTAAAGTTCCTCCCTTTCTATTATAATTCGATAACTTCGGGCTTCTGAGCTGCGTGTGCGTGTTCTGCACCTGCATAAACGCGAAGTCTGGTGAGAGCCTGACGGCCGATTACTGTGTCGGGGATCATACCCTTAACAGCCTTGGTCATAGCAAATTCGGGCTTAGTCTTCATAAGTGTGGAGTACTTAACCTTTTTCATGTTACCGATGTAACCTGTGTGATGGTAGTACATTTTCTGATCGAGTTTTTTACCTGTGAGAACAACCTTATCAGCATTGATGATGATAACGTGGTCACCGCAGTCAGCGTGGGGTGCGAAGGTGGGCTTGTGCTTACCTCTGAGAAGATCAGCAGCT
>JAFSDF010000016.1 GCA_017436375.1 Clostridia bacterium
CGGAGTGAGGTTTTACTTTCTTTTATGTAAATTCCTTAGTCTGCCGCTTGGTTAAAAACGACCTTTCTGCACTACCGCTATTTTCAGTTCTATGCACTGCCTTACCGACAGAGAGAAGTCAGGCAGTGCTTTTTTCAGAACTTGTACAGGGAAATCGCTGCCGTAGTCCCTCCCCGCACAGATATTTCGTCTGGTATGGAAGTGTCTGCGACACTTCGCGTTCCGTCTCCTCAGGCACCTTTGCTCCGACAGTCGCTTCCCGCTCTGTGTGCTTTTCCACTGAGTTCTACAGGAAAGGCTTAAAAAAGTTTAACCGTACCTTTCGGCTTAAGGAGTACCCCATAAAACAAAAGGCACGCATATCCCTTTTTCCACAGTTTTCCCCCACAGTTCTGCTTACGATTTCAGTAGGACTACCTGTAAAGATAAAGGACGCGTAACGGCGTGGACATAAAAACGAACTACGGGAAAACCCGACGGAAAATGGAGAGAAGGTGACTTATCAGCGGTGATAATCTGTTTTTTTCGGTAGTGCTGTTTATAAAAAAATGGCGAAACGGCGGAATGAGGAAGTAGCAAAAATCATTTCCTTAAACCTCATTCCGAAAAAATCAAATTAGAATCCGACGAGTCATATATTCTCAGCATCCGAAAAGCGGTTTTGGTGACTTTTGCCAAGGACAAAAGTCACTCGGCGAAGCAATGACAACTAAATGTTTTCTTGAAACACAGCCATAGAGAAGAATCCTATACCCTACTGTTCGATAAAGCAAAAAACATTGTAAAGCTCTTCAGCATTACAATGTTTTTTTATATTATTTACCCATATATCTCCTGTAATCCTCATACAGCTTCACGGAGCCTTCGTGACCTGCGAAGGCTGTGCCGTCGGACGGATTCATAAGACCTAAATACTGATAGGATAAAATCTTATCCACATAGGGTGCCGCATTTTCTATCTGTTTTTTGATTCTCTCGAAATCGGCGGGAATAAGGGCGCTTTTATAAACCATACCCTCAAAGGTGAAAAGCTCGAGATCTGCCCACAGCTCTGCCCTGCCGGCTTTATCATGGGCCCTGCGTAGCCTTTCAAAAATCTTATCCGTGCGGTCAACCTTGGTCTTTTTAACACCTACCTCATCCTGATAAGCGATAAAATCCACATCCGTTTCAGCAAGAGAACGGGCGAAATAATCACTTGACAGAACAAGATTGGTGCCGTAGGGTGCGATAAGGGTTTTCTTTTCAGGTGTCAGCTCACGGCACCGTGCCGAGCATAAATTTACATATTTTATGAAATCCTTGGAAAAGTGCAGAATTATACAGGTCTCATCAGGGAAATACCAGCCGTAAAAGCTCCTGTGGTGACCGTAAAGCTGTGCCAGCTCCTCCATCGCCCTGAAGGAACGGTCAATAACAGTCTGACTTTTTATGTTTTCTCCCGCTTTCCTCCAGTCTCCGTAAAAGCCGTTACCGAGAAAGACCTTCACTCCCCGCTCATCTGCTTCACAGAGGATTTCCTCTATGGGATCCTCACAGGGCATATCAGCAAAGGGAAAGACCGAGGATTTGAAATAGCATCTCTCATAAAGTGCAGTAGCCATTACCACGATGTATTCCATACCGAGGGCTGAAATCTCTCTTACCTTCTCACGCCACTGCTGTGCAGTAAACTTCTCTAAAGCGGGATTCCAATATTTCCCCTCGGCTGTATTATGATGTCTGAACTCAAAAAAGGTTCCGTTAATTTTTCTTTCCATTTTATCCTATCTCCATTTTAAAGCATATCGGTAAATCGTTTTTCAGGTCGCCTTTAAGCCTGATTTCAAGATACTCCTCTGTTCTTTCGAAGTCAAGCTTTTCGTCACTGCCTAAAAGCTCAATATTTTCAATAAGGTAATCGTGAGGATTGTGCTTTCTGAGGGTTTTAATTCTTATCTTTTTTGACGGGCGCATCTGGAATACATAAAGGTAACCGTTTTTATAGGTAAAGCGGAAATCCCCGTCAGTGAAGGCCTTTTCGTCGCCATCCTTAAAGAAGCCCTCCTCAGCATTAATCTTACCCTCTCCGAACTGCTTCCAGAAGGTAGTGCCGTAAATGCCCTCGCCGTTTACCCTCAGCCATTCGCCCATAGTCAGCAGAACCTCCGTTTCTTCATCGGTAATAGTTCCGTCAGGCTTGGGACCTACATTAATGAGAAGGTTGCCGTTTTTTGAAACGATGTCCACCAGGTCACAGATGACCTGTCGGGCACTCTTGTACTCGTTATCCCTTCTGTAGCCCCAGGAGCCTTTACCGATGGCTGTATCCGTCTGCCAATAAAGAGGCGAAATACCCGAAAGAGCACCGCGCTCCACATCGAAGGTAGCCACAGTAGGCGGAAATGCCTCATGCTTATAATTAATGGTTACCTCCCTGCCCCATTCGTCGGCACGGTTATAATAATAAGCGGCGAGCTTTTTAAGGTAGGGCTTGAAGGAGTGATTGTGTATCCACCAGTCGAAATAAAGGACCGAGGGACGGTATTTATCGATGAGCTCACAGGTTCTTACCAGCCAGTCCTCGAGCCATTCCTTACTTGCACCTACGGTATAGGTGTCCTCTGTGGTACGGCCGAGATTTTCGGAATTAAGCTCTTCACAGTAAAAAGCCGGGCCGTAAAAATCTCTGTACCTTTCATCGTTCACATCACTGTCGAAGGTTCTGCCGAGATTCATAAAGAAATAATGCTCTGCTCTGTGTGTGGAGGCGCAGAGGGTAAGTCCCTGCCTTTCACATTCAGCCTTAAGCTCACCTACCACATCCCGCTTCGGCCCCATTTCCTTGGCGTTCCAGCGATTAAACTCCGTCTCATACATAGCGAAGCCGTCGTGATGCTCCGCTACGGGCATTACATATTTTATGCCCGCTTTTTTAAAAAGAGATACCCACTCTGCGGCAGAGAATTTTTCAGCCCTGAACATAGGTATGAAGTCCTTGTAGCCGAAATCCTTTTGCTCTCCGTAGGTTTTTCTGTGATGTTCGAACTCTCTCACCCTTTTATCGTACATACTTCTCGAATACCACTCACTGCCGAAGGCGGGCACCGAGTAAATACCCCAATGGATAAAGACACCTATTTTATCGTGTCTGTACCAGTAGGGCACCTTGTGATGAGAAAGAGAAGCCCAGTCGGCCTTGTATTTACCTTTTTCGTTCACTTCATCGATGAGGTCAAGATACTCTTTTACCGTCATTTTTCATTCTCCTTGCTTTAATATTGAAATTATAGCACTTTCACGGAGAAGTTGCAACTAAAAGAACTTTATTATGTGCTTGCTTGCGCTCGAGAAATCAAACAAAATTGAAAATATTGTTAATTTTTTAACAAAACTATAACCTTTGTATGATATTATACCTTAGAATATACAGTATATAATGTATGTAATTTACCTGTGATTTTAAAAAAGGAGTACCAAATAATGAGTGAATCCGTTACTGTTAAAAGAATTTCCGTAGAAAAGCCTTGGTTACGGCATTACCCCGATGCTGTAAAAGACTTATCCGTACCCAAAACGACTGCTTACCGTTATATGACTGAGTCAAATGCTAACCGATCTGATGCAGTCGCCATTAACTATTACGGCAAAAAAATCACTCATCGTGACCTTAAAAAGAATATTGATGCTACGGCAAATGCCTTTGCAGCTGCCGGTGTAAAGCAGGGAGATATTGTTTCTTTCCTCTCCGTAGCCACTCCGGAAACCATTTACTGCATTTATGCACTTAATAAGCTCGGTGCCACTGCCAACACAATTGATCCCCGTATGGACGTAGAAAGCATACGCCGTGCCGTGGTCGAATCAGGGTCAAAGATTTTCGTAGTTATCAATGTTTCTTATGAAAAAATCGTGCCAATCGTCGATGAAATCAATCAGGAGCTTACTATCATTGTTTCTCCTGCCCGTTCTCTTCCCTTCATTAAAAAGACCGCTATGAATCTGAAGGTAAAAACAAACATTCCCTACAGCGATAAGGTTGTTACATACGATTCCTTCCTTGAAAACGGCAAGGACACAGATGCCGTTGAGGCTCCTTATGTAGGTGATGCCGTTTTCTCAATTCCCTATACCGGCGGTACCACAGGCTTTGCCAAGGGTGTTATGATAACAAATGACGGTGTCAACTCCACCGCACACAACTTCAGACACTGTGGCTTCGATTATGAAATGGGTGATACTTTCCTTGATATTATCCCTATATTCACATCATACGGTATGTGCTGCGGTATGCATATGCCCCTTTCAATCGGTCTTGTGCTTATTCCCATTCCCAAATTCGATCTCAGCCAATACGGTAAGCTTTACAAAACCTATAAGCCCAACCACTCCGTAAGTACACCTGCCTTCTATGAGACTCTTATGCACAGCAAGGAGCTTCAGAAAATGGATCTTTCCTTCCTCAAATGTCTCGGCTCCGGTGGTGACACAATGAACAAGGGTCTGGAAAAGAAGCTCAGCGAATTCACGAAATCCCGCGGTATGAAATATCCTATTTCACAGGGCTACGGCCTTTCTGAGGCATCGGCTGCCGTTTCCTTCTGTGTTAACGATATTTATAAATCCGGCA
>JAFSDF010000194.1 GCA_017436375.1 Clostridia bacterium
AATTTCGGCTATGGCTTTTATGAGCAATAGTAATTTAAGAGAATTGGAGCTTCCGGACGGATTAAAAACCATAGGCTCTTATGCATTCGAATCCTGTCGCAGTCTGCAAGGAATAAAAATACCTGACAGTGTAACATATCTCGGAAATGCAGTGTTTGATTATTGTAGAAGTCTTGAAGCTGTGATAATAGGAAAAGGTGTTACAGAAATACCCGGAAGCACCTTTGATATGTGTAATATAACGAGTGTAATAATTCCCGACGGCGTGGTAACGATAGGCGACATGGCTTTTTACGGCAATTGCCTTTCCAATATTGTTATTCCTGACAGTGTCATGCAGATAGGCTCTGATGCCTTTTCCGGTACGAATTATATGGCAAACGAGGATAATTGGGAAGACGGTGTATTGTATATTGATAATTGCCTTATCAAAGTTAAAGAGGATGTAACGGAATGTGAAATAAAGGAAGATACAAGAGTTATTGCTGACTGGGCTTTTAAGGACTGTGAAAATCCGTTAGACATTGTCATTCCGGACAGTGTTATTAATATCGGTGAAGCATTCTGTTACTGCAGAACACTGCATAGCGTTACTATAGGTAAAGGTATAATAGATATAGGCTCCAGAGCATTTTATGAAAACTCAAATTTAAAGTCTGTAACGATAGGAAAAAATGTAAAAACTATAGGTAAAAATGCTTTTAAGAACTGTATCGTTCTTACCGAAATTACAATTCCTGAAAAGGTGGAATCGATAGGTGAGGATGCATTTAAAGGGTGTACGCAACTTGTATGTATTTCCGTGGAAGATATTGCCTCATGGTGTAAGATGGATTTCGAGGGATTTAACTGTAATCCTCTTTGTAATGGCGGTGACTTATATTTAAACGGACAGCTTGTTACGGAGCTTATTATTCCTGAGGGTGTAACAGAAATAGCCGAAACTACTTTTTATGAGTGTTCTGCTATTACAAGTGTAGTATTTCCAGAAAGCTTAAAAAGTATTGGCAGACAGGCTTTTTACTGCTGTGATAAGGTTACAACGGTAGCGTTTAATGAAGGAATAGAGAATATAGGAGAGGAAGCCTTTTATGAGTGTGGAAATATAACAAGCGTGGTTATCCCAAAATCTGTTGAGAGTATAGGACATGGCGCTTTTGATTGTTGTGATAACCTGAAAAGTGTATATATAAATGATTTGACATCATGGTGTAACATTGTTTTCGATGGATATTGGTCAAACCCGATGAACGAAAAAGCTGATTTGTATCTTGATGGAATCATAGTCACTGAACTTATCATACCTGACGGAATTACAAGTATAGGCAGATTTGCTTTTGATGGTTGCAAAAGCATTAAAAGTGTAGTAATACCTGACAGTGTGGAAAGCATAGGCGCAAATGCTTTTTATTCCTGTGATAATCTTCAAAGCATAGTTATTCCCGAGGGTGTTAACACTATCAAAGAATATACATTTGCTCACTGTGATAACCTGAAAAGTGTAACTATTCCTTCTACGGTAACCGTTATAGAAGACCATGCCTTCTCCGATTGTGATAGTCTTAGCGATGTTTATTACGGAGCAACAAAAGCTCAATGGAAGGAAATAGAAATAGAAGTTTATAACGATGCTTTATATAATGCTGTTATTCACTGTACAGACGGTGATATAGACAGCAACCATGAACATTCATATGAATCTGAAATCACAAAACAGCCTACCTGCACATCAACGGGTACAAAAGTATTTATCTGCTCCTGCGGAGAAAGGTATACTGAAACAATAAAAGCAAAGGGACATAAAGAGGTAAAGGATAAGGCTGTGTCTGCTACCTGCGCAAAAACAGGTCTTACGGAAGGTTCACACTGTTCTGTATGTAACACTGTAATCAAAAAACAGACCGCAATTTCAAAGAAATCACATTCATTAGATAAAGGCACAGTGACCAAGGCAGCCAATTATAAGGCATCCGGCACAAAAACCTACAAATGTATTTATTGTAAGACTGTTTTGAAAACAGAAACCATTAAAAGACTTTCTCTTTCTAAGGTTAGCGGAATTAAGTCTACACCGTCTGCTACATCAATTAAAGTCTCTTGGTCAAAGGTGGAGGGTGCAGAAAAATATGAAATATATTATAGCACCAACGGTAAAAAATGGTCAAAGACTACAAGCTCGAAAAACAATATTACTATAAAAAAACTTAAGAAAGCTACTAATTATAAGATTAAAGTAAGAGCTATAGCAGGTACGAATAAAGGTTCATACAGCTCAGTTCTGTCTACATCAACTGCACCCGAAAAGGTAACAGTGAGTGATTTAAGATCAAAAAAGTCAAAAATTCTTACTCCTGTATGGAAAAAGGTCAGCGGTGCCACAGGCTACGAGGTAGTATATTCAACCTCAAATAAATTTACCAAAAAGACCACCAAAACCGTTACAATAAAAAATGCCAAGACTACAAAAACTACCATCAAAAAACTCAAAAAGGGCAAAAAGTATTATGTAAAGGTCAGAGCATATAAGACAGTAAGCGGTAAGAAAATCTACGGCGCATACAGCTCGGTAAAGAGTGTAAAGGTTAAATAATTTTCGGTAGGGGCGGATATTATCCGCCTCGCCTTTTTTTATTGCAAAAAATATAAACCGTAGTGTGAGATGTACCTATTCAGCCGTGTTTTACGGTTGATGGAGGTTTTGATACACGCTGAGTCCTTATATTTTGCAGTCGGCTATCCCATAGGGTCACGGCGTGCAGTGAACGCCAAATCATGTTTGTGAACACAGATTATCTGTTTTTTCGTAAAAATCACGCAAATAATCTTCCGTTTTAGGTTGACATATCGAATAACTTATGATATTATCTCTTTATCGCTTTACTACGATAAAGAAAGGGAGATGAAAAAATGACATCACAATTAGCAGCATTTATTCTTTATTTTGTTGTTGTCCTGGGCATTGGTGTGTTTTTTATGTTACGCAGCAAGGGCGCAGGTGAAGAAGAATATTTCCTCGGAGGCCGTTCCATGGGGCCGTGGGTAACGGCTATGAGCGCGCAGGCGTCGGATATGAGCGGCTGGCTTCTTATGGGCTTCCCCGGCAGTATTCTGGCTTTCGGTATGGGTCAGGTGTGGATAGGCATAGGTCTTGCCCTCGGCACCATAGCAAACTGGATTTTTGTGGCAAAGAGACTGCGTAATTTTTCTAAAGCCGCCAACGATTCCATAACCCTTCCCCAATATCTCACTAACCGTTTCGCCGCCACAAGTCCCGCACTTCAGATAATCTGTGCTGTGGTTTTCTTGGTGTTTTTCACCGTTTATGTGGCATCAA
>JAFSDF010000195.1 GCA_017436375.1 Clostridia bacterium
AAGCAGTTTTTACAGAGATATTTTTCGTTTAAAGGAAATGATAAACTCCCCGTCATACTCGTGTATTACGGGGAGTTTTCGTGATGTTTAAGCGGAAAAGAGCCTGTAAAAACCCTAACTTCCTTACGAAGTGTCGCCCAATGGGCACTGCTGATTTTACTTTATTTATTTTTTATACAGAAAGCTAAAAGCTCCTCTTTTTTGTTTTGAATTTTTCCGTCGATAACCGCATCGAGCGCTGAGGAAAGTGCATTACCTATTTCTCTACCAATGAAGCCTTCGTTTATAAGGTCATTACCGTCGATTTTCAGCTCCTTAAGAGAAAAGCATTCCTCGTCTGCTATTATCTGCCGTGCCATTTTTTCCAGAGTATCAAAATGTGCTTCTCTGCTGTGAAATTCGGGTGCAAGGCCCTTGGTATCAGCTCTCTGAAGCTTTATCAGATCAAAGAAAAGCTCCTCACCCATACTTCTCAGTCGCCTTTTGATTATTCTTTCGCTTTCCTCTATGGGAGTGTCGTGCACCTTTACGAGCTTTACCACCGCTTCTCTGGTTCCGGTGTCACTTTTGAGCCGCAAAAGAGCCTCCTCTGCCTTCGCGGCACTGATTGACGGATGAGAATAAAAGTGTCCCGTACCGTTTTCGTCTCTTGAAAAGCATTCGGTCTTTCCGCAGTCATGAAAAAGAGCGGCAAATCTCAAGTGGGGTACAGCCTCGATGCTTTCGGTGACTACAGCCGTATGCTCCAGAATATCGTAAATATGGTGATAGTTGTGCTGGTTGAAGCCCTTCATACCTTTTATCTCGGGAAGAACAACCTCGAGAATGTCGCTGTAGTTTATGAGAATATCTTTTACATTTTCACCGCAAAGAAGCTTCGAAAGCTCAGAAAAAATCCTTTCCTTTGAAACTATGCCCAGCAGCTCCTTGCAGTTTCTCATAGCATCGGCTGTTTTCTTTTCTATTCCGAAGCCCAGAACAGAGGCGAAGCGCAGACCTCTCAGTATTCTCAGAGAGTCCTCGGTAAATCTTTCCTCGGGATTTCCCACACAGCGGATTATCCTTCCTTCTATATCTTCTCTGCCGCCGAAGGGATCAACGAAGCCCTTATGCGGACAGTATGCGATGCTGTTAACGGTGAAATCTCTCCTTTTCAGGTCTTCTGTGAGACTGCTGGTAAATGTAACCTCATCGGGGTGTCTTCCGTCTGAGTAGCCCTTTTCAGTGCGGTAGGTGGTTACCTCAAAGGGGATACCTTCGCTTATAACAGTTACCGTTCCGTGCTTTATACCGGTGTCAACGGTGCGTAAGGCAGAAAAAGCCTCCTTTATTTCTTCGGGTGTGGCGGAGGTGGTAATATCTGTATCGTGATTCTCTCTTCCCATAAGCATATCTCTCGTACAGCCGCCTACGGCATAGGCTTCGTGGCCGCACAAATTAAGCTGTTCTATGATATCGAGAGCCGCCTTTGACAGTAATTTCATTATAATTTCACGCTCCTTTCACACTTGTATTTTATTATATTATACAATAAAGGAAATAATTTTTTCAATACAGTTGCAATTATACTTTATTTTATGTTAAAATTACTATGTAAAATTTTGTTTAAAGGCAGTGAAAGATTATGGATAATAATTTTATGAGGCTCAGAAAATCAACCTTCGGCGGGTTTAATAAGCAGGACGTAATTGCTTATATCGAAAAAGTTAAAAATGACGCTTATGAGGAGAAAAACCGTCTCCAGAAGCAGGTTAAGGAATTGACCGATAAAATCGGTGATCTTGAAGCACAGGTTTCAGCCTTCGACGCTGAAAAGGATAAGCTCGTAAAACGCATCGGTGAGCTTTCTGTCAGCGGTGAGGGTAAAAATGAAACCGTAGAGGAAATCAACGAAGCCACAAACCATCTGAAGAATGTAGCCGACGAGCTTTGTCAGAGCCTTCGTGATTTTATGCAGCGTATTTCTGAAAATTGCTGTTCTGTCGTTATCGAGGACGGTGAAGGCGAAGAAGATGAAGAATTCGACGGCGAAAAGTTCATAGCAGAATTAGAGGCAGAGATTTATGCCAAATTGGGTGTGGAGGAAGCTGAGGCATCAGAAGAAGAAACAACTCCTGAGGATGTTCAGCAGGAAGCCCCGGAAAGCAATCCGGACAGAGTTTCCTCTATCCTGTCATCGGTAAGTGCTTTCAGCTCAGTTGAGGAGCAGAAAAAGGAAAACGCTCAGGAAGATGTCAGAGATACCACAGTTTCTGATATTTTGGGTTCTCTTTCTTTTCTTAAATAAAGCACAAGTCTAAAACAAAGAGGAAGTGACAAAATGAAAAAAATCCTTAAAAACAAAAAAGGAATGCTGCTTACACTGATTATTTCAGTTATGGTTTGCCTTATGACGGCCGCGGTTTCCTTTGCTGCTGAGGAGGACTTTGAGAAAAAAATCGCCGCTTTCCCCGAAAGTTATAAACCTTATTTAAGACAGCTACATCAGGCTCACCCGAGCTGGGAGTTTGAGCCTTTTTTCACTCAGCTTGATTTTAATGCATCCGTTGACAGTGAGCTGGGTGCCAAATCCCTTGTCTCCTCATCCTCAGCCTCAGAGCTTTTTAAAAGCAAGGACATAGGAGATTACAATTATTCCAAAAATTATTACATTGAAAAGGACGGAGGCTTTGTAGAGGCAAACCGTCTCGCAGTCGCTTATTTTATGGACCCGAGAAACTTCCTTAACGAGGACGGAATTTTTATGTTTGAGACTCTGTCCTTCAGTGAGTCCTTTACCGTGGAGGCGGTAGAGAATGTTCTCAAGGGCTCCTTTATGGCAAACAAAAAAATAACCTACTATGATAAAGAAGGTAAATTAAAGAAAACCTCCACGAAGTATGCGACGGCTATTTACGATGCCGGTAAGAAATATAATGTAAATCCCTGCTATCTTGCCTCTAAAATTCTCAATGAGGTAGGAACGAGCGGAAGCAGCAGTGTGTCGGGTAAGCATTCAAAATATCCCGGTGTCTATAATTTCTATAATATCGGCGCCTATGACGGAGCCAATGCTATTGCCAAAGGTCTCAGCTGGGCGAGTGAGGGAACCTCCTACGGCAGACCTTGGACCACTCCTGTCAAATCCATAAACGGCGGTGCGGAATATATAGCATCCTCCTATATTGCTAAAGGTCAGTTTACGGGTTATCTTCAGCGCTTCAATGTTAATCCGAACGGTTATTACAGACCTTATGACCATCAGTATATGACTAACCTTACTGGTGCTCTCAGTCAGGGCTACTCCACCTATGTTTCCTATGTAAAGTCGGGGCTTATAGATAACAAATATGTTTTCTCTATTCCCGTTTACGAAAATATGCCCTCATGGACATCTACTCAGGGAGAGGGCGAGCTTTCCGACGGCTTTGAGCAGACGGGTAAGATTACGGCTGATGTATGCTTTGTAAGAACAGGGCCGTCTACCTACCATTCACAGCTGTCGAGTGCTTCCGGCTCAGTAATCAGACTTACCAAGGGCGAGCCTGTAAGGATTATTGACAAGGTAAACACAGACTCGGATTATTATCTTGCAGTTTTACAGTATCCATATTGGTATAAGGTTAATTTTACTCTCAGCGGTGTTACCTACGAGGGATATGTTCCTGCCACCTTCGTTGATGTTTCTACAGTAGTGCAGGTCGGTATAGGGGAGTATGAGCCTTCCTTTATTACCACTGAACCTGAGGTTGAAATGCATCTGGTTTCCTATGATGCCAAGATAGCATCGGTTACTCCGGATAATAAAATCAGATTTCTTAAAAAAGGAACGGTTATTATCGGGGCATACGATTCACTCGGTAATTTTGATAAGGTGAAATATGTGGTAACAAACGGTGATTTTGTAATGCCGGGAAATGTTTCGCTTTTAGATATCAAATCAACCTCTGTCAGTCTCGGCTTCATTCCCTCGGCTCTTGCCGCAAACTATGAGGTAATTGCAGTTGACGGCAGAGGCAGTATTTCACACAGAGCAGTCACGAGCGTTTCACCCTGTGCCGTAACTGTTTATAACAGCGTACCTGACTATACCAATGTATCGAGGGTGAAGAAAAACAGCAACGGCAGTGCCGAAATTTTCTGGGATGCACCCGAAAAAACCGATAACAGAATTTTCATACGCGCCGTTATTGAGGACACCCCCACATCCAAAAAATACGGTCCCGTGACCTGTCTTTATGCTACAAGCTATATCGGCGGATATGAGATTTACAGCTATGATTCCGTAAATAAGGCCTATACTAAGCTGGAGACTCTGTCTCCCTATGCGGACTCCTACACTGTACCGAAAAATAAAGCTGTAAACGGTGTATATGCCGTGCGTGCCTTCGGTAATGTTCAGGGAGAGACTGTTTACGGCAATTATTCATCTTTGGTTGATATGAAAAATATCCCCGGTGCTGTCTCCGGTATAAAGCTTTCTGATGTCACTGACAGCGGTTATACGCTCACCTGGAGCAGTATTTCCGGCGCCAAATACGACCTTTATAAAGAGGTAAACGGAGTTTATTCTCCCTTTAAAACCTTCAGTAAGGCTACCTATAAGGCTAAAAAGCAGGGCAGCTCGGCTTATACGAGATTTAAGCTCACAGCGACTAAAACCGTTGGCGGTATTTTATATGAAGGTACTACGGGAAAGGCTTTTTCCGTAACCACTGTTCCGTCTAAGATTAAAAATCTGAAAATATCTGCTACTGATGTGGGCGGAAAGCTGAAATGGGATAAGGTCCCCAACGCTACAGGCTACGACATTTACATCTATAAAAGTAAAAACAAAAAGTTTGCCAAGCTCGCCTCTGTTACTAAGAACAGCTATACCATCACAGGCAGAGATCCCGGTAAAGAGTACAAAATCCGTGTAAAGGCGAAAATCAAAACCACCTACGGCACCTTCAAAAGCGAAAGCACTGAGCTTATTTTCCGTACGAAGCCCGGTAAGGTAAAAGAGCTTAAGGCTTCCTCTGTGAAGACAGCCTCCTTTACCCTCAACTGGGAAAAAACAAAGGCTACGAGCAGATACTATGTTTATCAGTACAGCAGCAAGAAAAAGAAGTATGTGAAGGTAGCAGAGGTAAAGACACCTACCTATAAGGTTTCAGGTCTTAAGGCAGGTACCACATACAAATTTAAGATAAAAACGGTAAAGCTTAGCAACGGAAAATCTCTTTGCAGTAATACCTCTGAGGTGTTCTCATTTACCACTAAGCCTGCAAAGGTCGTAAAGCTTAAAGCCTCCTCACGCAAGAAAACCTATATCACTCTTTCATGGGAAAAGGTCAACGGTGCGGATAAGTATCAGATTTACAGATATGATACCAAAAAGAAAAAGTATGTGCGTATCACTACCGTAGAGGGAAAAACCAAGTATAAGGTTACCGGGCTTAAGGCAGGCACCTCTTATAAATTTAAGGTAAGAGCCCAAAAAACTCTTAACGGTAAAAAATATTACGGCAGTTATTCCGATATATATACCGTCAAAACTAAAAAATAAAAGAGAACAACGAGGATTTTGAAGAATTTTTTAATCAATTTTCAGTTTTTTATTGACAAATCAACCCTATATCTATATAATGTTATCTGTTAATATGAGGTGAGTTATGTATATTGCACTTGAAAGTTTATTCGGCGGGGGAGTAAATAAGCTTCCCGTTGACTGTGAATTTGATTTTTCCGCAGAGGAATTGGACGGTGTGTTTCCATTCACGACACCTGTTTCAGTTAAAGGTGAAATCAGAAATATAGTCGGAGTCGTAACTATCGAGGCTACGGTGAGATTCACCTTGGAGGCTTTCTGCGACAGATGTGCAGAGCCTGTAAGGCTTGATTTCGAGATACCGATGGTTCACGGTCTGGTTTCTTCTCTAAATGAGGATGATAACGACGATTACATCCTTATTGAGGATATGAGGCTTGATCTGCTTCAGCTCACTTTAGAGGACATATTCCTTACCCTTCCTTCAAAGTTTCTTTGCAGAGAGGATTGTAAGGGTGTTTGCACCAAATGCGGT
Organism: Clostridia bacterium; assembly: GCA_017436375.1. Lineage (GTDB taxonomy): Bacteria > Bacillota > Clostridia > Oscillospirales > Acutalibacteraceae > UBA6857. Next base: position 6,048 of record JAFSDF010000195.1, read on the forward strand.
GCAAACCTTAACACTGATTCCTGTAGCTGTAAAAAGGACATAGACCCCCGTCTTGAGGCCTTGCTCGGCTTACTGGAGGATTAAAAGTTTATTCATTTATTATTATTTATAAGGAGGTGCTGGGCAATGGCAGTACCAAAGAGAAGAGTATCAAAGGCAAGAAGAGACAAAAGACGTTCAAATGTGTGGAAGCTCGACGCTCCTACACTTGTAAGATGCAAGCAGTGCGGCGCTTATACAGTTCCCCACAAGGTTTGCACTGAGTGTGGTTACTACAAAGGTAAGCAGGTAATTGCAAAGGACGAAGACTAAGCCTTTGAACTTTGAGAGGTGGAGAAGCGAAACTGCATTCTCTGCCTTTTTGCTTTAATTACGGTCATAAACAAATCGGGAAAGGAGAAGTAATGATGGCTGTCAGAATTAAAGGTGTGATAAAAGGCTCTCCTGCCTTCGGCAGAGGTATAAAGGACGGCGATGAGCTTATTTCTCTTAACCGTAATCCCGTAAATGATTTTCTGGACTATCAGTTTTATGCCAAGGAAGAGGAAATACTGGTCGAATTTAAGAGCGGTGATAAAATCAAGTATACTCGCATAAGAAAAAGCGAGGATGAGGACTTAGGTCTTGAATTTGACAGCTTTCTTATGGACGAACAGCAGCACTGTAAAAATAAGTGCATTTTCTGCTTCATTGATCAGCTGCCTCCGGGTATGCGAAAAACTCTTTATTTTAAAGATGATGATTCCCGCCTTTCCTTTCTTTTCGGAAATTATATTACTCTTACCAATCTCACCGAAAGAGATGTGGAAAGAATTATCGAAATGCACATAAGCCCTGTAAATATTTCAGTTCACACTATGAATAAAGAGCTTCGTGTGAGGATGATGAAAAACAAAAGGGCGGGGGAATGTCTCGATATTATAAAAAGATTAGCTGACAGCGGTATAGAAATCAATACCCAGTTGGTTCTGTGCCCCGGTATAAATGACGGCGAGGAGCTGAAGTACAGTCTTGACGAGCTCGGGAAGCTTTATCCCGGTGTGAAAAGTATAGCTGCAGTTCCCGTAGGTATCACGAAATACCGTGAGGGGCTTTTTAAAATGCCTGAATATAACGGGGAAACAGCAGGAGAGGTAATCGATATTATTACCTCCTTCGGCGATGCCTTTAAGGAAAAGCATGGGACAAGATTAGCCTATGCTGCTGACGAATTCTATCTGAAGGCAGGCCGGAAAATTCCTGACGGAGCTTACTATGAGAGCTACAGTCAGATAGAAAACGGTGTCGGTATGTGGACAAGCACCAAGGAGGAGTTCCTTTCCGCTCTGGAAGACAGTACCTATAGCGGAGGGGTAAAGCATCTTAGTATGGCTACGGGCGTAGCCGCTTATCCTCTGATGAAGGAGCTTTCTGAGGCTGTTTCACAGAAATATCCTCAGATAACAGTCGATGTTTACCGTATACTGAATGACTTTTTCGGTCACAGCATAACCGTAGCAGGACTTATTACGGGCGGTGACCTTATAAATCAGCTTAAGGATAAAAAGCTTAACGGAAGACTTCTTATTCCGTCTGTTATGCTTCGCAGTGAGGGGGATATTTTTCTCGATGATATTTCTCTCGGGGAGGCTGAAAGGGAAATCGGTGCTGAAATCACTCCTGTTTACTGTGACGGAGGGGAGCTTCTGAATACTATACTTGAATAAAGGAGGAATAACACTATGGCAAGACCGATTGTAGCTATCGTAGGCAGACCCAATGTAGGTAAATCTACTCTTTTCAATAAGCTTATCGGACAGCGTCTTTCCATCGTTGATGACACTCCCGGTGTTACCAGAGACAGAATTTACGGTGACTGCGAATGGCTTAACCGTCATTTCCTTCTCATTGATACGGGAGGTATAGAGCCTCACAGTGATGACATTATCTTAAAGCAGATGCGCCGTCAGGCACAGCTCGCCATCGACAGCGCAGATGTTATTATCTTTGTTACCGATTTACGCAGCGGTGTGGTTGCTACCGATGAGGATGTAGCCGCTATGCTCATAAAGAGTAATAAGCCTATCGTTCTCTGTGTAAATAAATGTGACACCGTCGGTGAGACTCCGCTGGAATTTTATGAGTTCTATAATCTCGGTCTGGGCGATCCAATCTCTGTTTCATCCGTACACGGTCACGGAACAGGTGATCTTCTCGATGCAGTTTTAGAGCATCTTCCTGAGGAGGGCACAGAGGAAGAGGAAGATAATACCATCAAGGTAGCCGTTATCGGTAAGCCTAATGTGGGTAAATCCTCTCTTATCAATACCATCTCAGGCGAGGAAAGAGCTATTGTTTCCAATATTGCCGGCACTACCCGTGATGCTACAGATACCTTTATTACCAATGACTACGGTGAATTTATGTTCATTGACACGGCAGGCCTTCGCAGAAAGAGCAAGGTTGAGGATCAGATAGAAAAATACTCTGTTATCCGTGCAAAAATGGCAGTTGAGAGGGCTTCTGTCTGTGTTATAATGATTGATGCTTTGGAGGGCTTCACTGAGCAGGATTCCAAGGTAGCAGGTATCGCTCACGAAATGGGTAAGGCCTGCATCATCGCAGTAAATAAATGGGATGCTCTCGAAAAAGACGGAAAGACTATGGACAGCTACCGTAAAAAGCTGATGAATGACTTTTCATTTATGTCCTATGCACCCATTATCTTTATTTCTGCAAAAACAGGACAGAGGCTTGACAGACTGTTTGAGCTTATTAAATTCGTCGATGAGCAGAATTCAATGCGAATTTCTACAGGTAAGCTTAACGATGTGCTTGCTTCTGCGACAGCGAGAGTTCAGCCGCCTACGGATAAGGGTAAGAGACTCAAGATTTACTATATGACTCAGGCATCAACCAGACCCCCCACATTTGTATGCTTCGTAAACAGTAAGGAGCTTTTCCACTACAGCTATCAGCGTTATCTGGATAATCAGATAAGAGAGGTTTTCGGTCTGGAGGGCACACCTACCAGATTTGTTATCCGTGAAAGAGACGGAAAATGATTTTTTGTGAAAATAATTAACCAAAATTTGACAGCCACCCAAAGGGGTGGCTGTTTATTACTGATTCAAAAAAATATTTTATCTATCCCTATTATTCGACATAATGCCCCTTGAACGGATAGAAATAATGTGATAATATCTCACTGTAATTCGAAAATATGTTAAAAATTTACACATTACAGGAGGTTTTTCAAATGGCGAACAAAATTAGAATTATGATTACAAAAGAAGACAAGGAATTCGAAAGACAGTGTGAGAAGAATCTGTCATTATCAGATTTTGAGGTTATTTTTGTAGAAAAGGACGGCTCTAAGATTCTGGAGCAGATCTACAAGTATAATCCCGATATGGTTCTTTTAGATGTTTTTATGCAGAAAATAGATGCGCTCGGTGTCCTGTCGGAAATGAAAAAAGCCAATATCCGCAAGCCGGTGGTGGCACTGATGTCATCTATCGATAATCCTGCTTTTCATAATGAGCTTATTTCAGCGGGTGCAGATTATTACTTCCTCAGACCCTTCGATTTCGGTATGATGAGTCAGAGGCTTCATCAGCTTATGGAGTGGTCGGGTAAGGACAGCACAGCATCACCGAGAGATACATATTCCGTGGAAACGGTTATTTCAGATATTATGCGTGAAATAGGTGTACCTGCTCACATAAAGGGTTATGAATATCTCCGCGAATCCATAAAGCTTGTCATCGGTAAACCTGACCTTATTCACGCCGTTACCAAAGAGCTTTATCCTACTATAGCCAAAAATAGTCTGACTACTCCCTCAAGAGTGGAAAGAGCCATCCGTCACGCCATTGAGGTTGCCTGGGACAGGGGAGATGTGGATGTGCTCAGCTCTTATTTCGGTTATACTATACTTAATTCAAGAGGTAAGCCTACCAATTCCGAATTTATTGCTATGATAAGCGATAAGCTCAGGCTCAAAATGAGATAAGAAAAAAGAGACAGAAGTTTCGCCGATGCCAGATAAGGCAGTATTTGTTTCTCGAACAAAATTCCCCGTATTTTTGCCAAAAGCCTCGCAAGGCGACAGCCTTGTTGCGTTTTGTGGCTTCAATACAAGAAAATTTCTGTTCTTACGAAACTGCGAAGCACTTTAAAATGCGAAATAGCTTTGCAAGAAAAGGCAAAAATCACCGATAATGCTGACGCATATCGGTGATTTTTAACGCATTATTGTGAAGTTATTTCACTTTTTAAAGAAA
>JAFSDF010000196.1 GCA_017436375.1 Clostridia bacterium
CCTTTCAGGGACGGCATAAAGATCTTTCACTTCGTTCAAGATGACACTTCCGGGAAAGTTATCAGACGGGACGTCGAGGGTGCCGTCCCCTACGGGGTACACCTTTATTCAGCGGACTGTCACTTTCGTTTTTCCGAAGTCTTTCCCGCCATTCTGCATTTTGCATTCTGCATTCTGCATTTAAATGGCGGTGTATCAATGCTTATTTCCCGAAGTCTTAACCGCCCGTTTAGCGTTTTGCGTTTAGCGTTTAGCACTTAAATTGGCGGACTGTTACTTCTTCATTCCCGAAGCTTTACCCGCCCGTTTAGCGTTTTGCGTTTAGCGTTTAGCACTTAAATTGGCGGACTGTTACTTCTTCATTCCCGAAGTCTTAACCGCCCGTTTAGCGTTTAGCACTTAAATTGGCGGACTGTTACTTCTTCATTCCCGAAGCTTTACCCGCCCGTTTAGCGTTTAGCACTTAAAGTGGCGGTATATCACTTTCGTTTTCCCGAAGCCTTCCCCGCCCATTCTGCGTTCCGCATTCTGCATTCATCAAAGCTCCAGCGGTACATACTCCCCTGTTATTCTTGCCGCAATATTATTAAGTGAATCAAAGGAAATCTGATTTTCTCTGTAAATGTCCATACCCATAGCACCGAAGCGGATTTTTCCGTCCTCGGGCACTACACCGATGAGCTGTACCTCTACCCCGTCGATTACCGAGTCGATATTAAGGAGTCTGCCTCTGATGACATCTCTGCGGGACACACGGTTGATAATAAGTCTTACATCATCGATACCGAGACTGACTATCTTTCTCGCCGCTATACAGGCGCTTCTCACACAGACAAGATCGGGAGTTGAGATAACTATGGCTCTGTCAGCAGCGGCGGCAGAGAGTGTGAGACCTCTGTCCACACCTGCAGGAGCATCGATGAGTATGTAATTGAAGTCGGCATCGTATTTGTCGAGAAGCCTTTTCATATCCTTTTCGGTAATGTCACCGTAATCCTCGGGACAGGTGAGCACGCTGACATCACCTGCATCGTAGAGTGCATCCTCACTGTCTGCGCCCTTTATGACATCGCCCCAGTCATATACTATCTTTTCCGTGACACCGACCAAAAGGTCGATGCTTCTCAGACAGTCGCAGTCGATAAGAAGGACTTTATTCCCCATAGCGGCGAGAGCCTTACCGAGACCTACGGTAAGAGAGGTTTTACCTACTCCGCCCTTTCCCGAAGCAATAAGAATTTTTTCTGCCATATTTATCACCTTTATCTGTTATCATCAGCCTTGTTCTGTCATTTTGAGCGTAGCGAAAAATCTTAAATATTCTTTCCGCAAAGAGCTTTCACATTCGTTCAAGATGACAATTCGTATTAACCGAGTAATGTATTTTCGTTCTGCTGGCTTTCAGCCGTATCCTTCTCGGCGAAATAGTGCTCCATTATAGCCGAGGCTATGGGAGCCGTCGAGCCGCCGCTTCCCGCACCCTCGACCACGACAGCTACTGCTATTTCGGGATCGTCATAGGGAGCGAAGGTAAGGATAAGACCGTTATAGGTTTCTATTTTTCTGCCGTTTACCGTCTTTTCGATGGTGGTGGTACCCGTCTTTGCGGCTACCTTTACGGGAACATTTCTGAAATTAGCATAGCTTTCCGTACCGACTAAAAGCATACCTCTGTGAACTAAGTCCCAGTTCGCATCGGAAAAGTCGGCCCGGGACAGAATCTGCGTCTTGTTTTCCATAACGGTTTCTGAAAGGTCGGCAGTTTTTATGCTTTTGATGATGCTTGCCTTATATCTGGTTCCTCTGTTTGCGATGGTGGAAACATAGGAGCATAGCTGAATGGGTGTGAACTGATTGTTACCGTGACCGATGCCTGCCTGAATGGTAAGCCCGGGAGTCCACAGCTCACCCATACCTGTCCTGAGTGCCACCGAGTCCACAGTACCCGTAGACTCATACAGCTCCACGCCTGTCTCCTCACCGAGGCCGAACATAGCGAAATAGCTGTTCAGCTTTTCTATACCTAAAAGGCGTGAGGTCTCATAAAAGAAAATATTACAGGAATTGAAAATAGCATTGACTACATTCTGATTTCCGTGTCTTCCCGTACAGCCGGGCTGATAGTCCTCGTAGTAGGTGTAAATACCCAGACATTTGATGAGAGTGGAGGCGGAAATAACCCTTTCCTGAAGTCCTGCCATAGCCACGGCAGGCTTTATGGTAGAGCCGGGAGTGTAGGTGCTTCGTAAGGCTCTGTTCCACAGCGGCTTACTCGGGTCTGTGTTTAATTTATCGGAATTTTCGTTATAGGTGGAGTTGTCGTAGGTGGGATATGAGGCCTGAGCTAGAACCTCATTGTTTTTCGTGTTCATAACCACCACGGCGCCCGACATGGGATAGATTCTTTCCAGACTTGTCTGCAGACTTTTTACACCCTCAGCGAGAGCCTCCTGAGCCACCTTCTGCAGCTCATAGTCTATGGTAAGGATTACCGTGTCGCCTGTCTGAGGCAGGAGAGTATATTCCTCACTCTTGTTACCGGAGGCATCGGTATTTATGGTCTTGACACCCTTGGTGCCCCTGAGATAGCTTTCCATAGCTGACTCGACACCGCTTTTACCGATAACATCGTTGAGAGTATAGCCCTGATCCTTTTTGCTTTCATATTCTTCATTGGTTATGGGGCCCACCATACCCAAAAGGTGGGGCGCTATTTTGCCGTCGGTGTACTGTCTCTCAGAGGAAACCTGCACATCCACACCGGGAAAGCGTGCGCTTTTTTCCTTGATAACGGAGACAAGAGCAGAGGAAACCTCTGTGGCAAACTCGTAGTTGCGGCCCGCATTAAAGCCGTCCTTTACCATCGAGTAGTAAACGGAGGCTATGTCTCTCTGCTGACTGAGCTTATAGTCGGAAAGCTCGTATTTTTCCACCAGAGCGTTAAAGCAGTCCTCTACATCGGCATAGTAGTTAAGATCGAGGAAGGCCTCACTTTTAAGGTAAGAAACCTCGTTATCCCTGTCCTCAGCGAAACGGAGCCTGCCCTTTTTCAGCTCGATGGGAAGATTATCCTTCCACTCTACACCGTTTTTATCAAAAATCTTTATCAGCTCGAGAATGATGGGGTTTCTCTCACTGTATGCCTTAGGGAAGGCGAGATAGTTAAAGACGATTTTATTGACCTGCTTATTCGTTACCAGCGGATAGCCGTTTCTGTCGAGAATGTTTCCTCTTATGGCATCAACGCTTACCTCCACAGAAGAAACTACAGTATCCTCATTCTGCTTGGTATCGATAATCTGTATATTGAAAAGATAGGTAAGAAAGCCTGCAAAAAGCAGTATAAATACAGTAATTACAAGCGCATATCTTTTTTTGCCTGTTTTATTCTGCATCTGAACACATCCTTTGCAAAGCTGAAACTATAAAGTAATAAACAAACACAAATATGAGCGAATAAAGGACCGAGGGAATATAACGGGAAAAGAGCAGGTCAGCTCCCCCCTCGTAGCCCTTTCGCACTATAAACATAAGCCAATGGGAAATATTGCAGAAGCTCAGCGCACCAAAGGAGAGAATGAAAGCGGCACGGATATTGTTTCTGAAAAGGAAGGTGACGAGAGCACCCGAAAAAAAGCCCACAGCCGTAAGCATCACGGAAAAAAAGCCGTCACCACCCGAAGCAGCAAAGTCCCATAAAATTCCCGCCAATGCACCGAAGAACATACCGGGTATGCTTCTTTCAAACATAGCGATACACACCGTCAGCGGAATAAGAAGCAGTGCCGGAGCACCGAAAAGCCCGGGAATAAAGCCCGAATGCTGAAAAACAGCGGTAATAACAATGAGAACTGCCATAAGTCCTCTCCTTATGTAAATGTTACGGGAAGAAGCAAATCTCATTTTTTCACCGCCCTTTCTTTGAATGCAGAATGCAGAGTGCAGAACGCAGAATGGCGTTAAAGATTTTAGAAAACCAAAAATGGTATTCCGCCAAATATACCGTTTACACACTGTATCAAGCACATTAATTTTATAATTTACTCTTTACTTATTTACCGCTCGACTGTCTCTGCGGTGACAAGTTATAAATTTTTTCACGGTAAACCCGCGACCGATATTCTGCATTCTGCATTTTGCATTCTGCATTTTTCGTGTCCGCCTGTCACACATCAGTCCACCTTCTCCTCTATGCCCTGTCCGTCAAAATCAGTAATTACAAACAAATCCTCTATCTCACGGACATTGACGCCCGGCTCGATTACAGCATAATTTGACAGATCGTATTTGCTTTCAGCCACCTCACTGACCGTGCCGATTATCACACCCTTAGGATAGGTTCCGCCTATGCCCGAGGTAATTACGATACCGCCGGGAGTTACCTCCGTGGTCCTTTCCAGCCCTGCGAGCATACACAGGCCCTTACCCGAAAGCTCTACTGAGGTAGTCACATAAGCCGTTTCTCTCGTTTTGCTTTCCAGAGCGCTTATGTTAAGATCGGGGCTGAGCAGTGTTTCCACCACACAGTATGAGGGATGCACCTTACTGACGATACCTACGAGATAGTTGCCGCTGATAACGGGGTCATTGGCGGCGATATCGTCGTTACTGCCCTTGTCGATTATGAGCGAAGAAAAAACATCCGCACTGTCTGTGCCTATTACATTTGCTCTCTGAAGGACATAATCACGGTTTTTCTCCTTGACACCGAGCATTTTTTCGTAGGAAGCCACCTTCTGCTCCATAGCATTGTAGTCCACTATTTTATTTTCATATTCGGCTATCTTCTGCTGAAGCCTCTCTATTTCCTGCAGATAGGTTCCCGAGCCACGGAAGGAATCGGCAAACCAGTCCACCTTCTCAGCCACGAAGCCCGAAAGCCTCTGCAGGGGGCTGAACACCGTTCCTATGGCACTGGTGAAGGGTGAAGCAGAGCTTCTCACTGCCACGGCTAAAACGGCACCCACTGTCAGAGCACAGACAGTCAGAAGAAATGTTTTAAATTTTCTGCTTTTAAAAAACTGAAGCATTTCAAACACCTTTATTAATTCAAGTCTTTGTTTTTTTACTTAAAAACGCTTTCCGTTAGCGCCGAGCACATCCGATTCAAGATAAATTCCCGTGCCGTCTACCACACAGTCGAGAGGGTTATCCGAAACATTGACAGGCATACCCGTCTGCTGTGAAATGAGATTGTCGATACCTCTGAGAAGGGCACCGCCGCCCGTAAGGGTAATGCCGTGCTCCATAATATCAGCAGAAAGCTCGGGAGGCGTTTTTTCGAGAGTGGATTTGACTGCATCTAAAATCTGATCCACAGAGTCCTTGAGAGCCTCACGCACCTCCTCGCTGGTGATGGTGATGCTTTTCGGCAGACCGTCAAGAAGGTTTCTGCCCTTTACCTCCATTTTACCCTCGCCCTCATATTCTGTGGCAGAGCCGATTTTTATTTTGATTTCCTCGGCAGTTCTTTCGCCGACTAAAAGGTTATATTTTTTCTTGATATAAAGGCTGATGGCATTATCAAAGCTGTCACCGGCTATTCTCACCGAGCGGGAGCAAACGATGTCACCGAGAGAGATTACGGCCACCTCGGCAGTACCGCCGCCGATATCCACCACCATACTGCCCATAGCCTGTCCCACGGGAAGACCTGCACCGATGGCGGCAGCCATAGGCTCCTCGATAAGGCTTACATATTTTGCGCCTGCCTCTATAGCCACATCGTGTACATTTCTTCTTTCGACCTCGGTAACACCCGAGGGAATGCAGATAACTACTCTTGCTTTGGCAAGATAGGAGCCGCCCATAGCCTTATGAATAAACTTTTTGAGCATTTCACAGGTAACATCGAAATCTGCGATAACACCGTCCTTGAGAGGACGCATGGCAGTAATCGAGCCGGGAGTTCTGCCTATCATTTCCTTTGCCTCAGTGCCTACGGCCACCACCTTGGCAGGTCTTGTGGCCACATTGATGGCAACCACTGAGGGCTCGCGTATAACTATACCCTTACCCTTGACGAAAACGAGGGTATTGGCTGTACCTAAATCTATACCTATATCCTGAGAAAACAACATAATTTTTCTCCTTTCCTTTTAAAAAAGTATAAAGGGGCATAATAATTCATTGTAATAACTTATTATATAATAAATTTTGCCCATTCTCAATAGAATTAAGAAAAATTTATCACTTTTTTTGTTTTCGGATAAAAAAAGTCTCCCCTTGCACCAAGGGGAGGCGGCAGATGATAGTCTGAATGAAAGGTTAGGGTGACGGGTATAATCCGAATCCGCCCGAAAGTGTGAATTTTAGCGGATTTTCGGTGTTTCGGATTTGAAAGGCGCCAGCCTGTCGGCTTCCTCAACATCCAAAAACCCATCAAAAATTCGCACTTTTGGGTCGTAAGATTTTTTACGAAACAGATTTTTGTCTAATCAAGGCACAAAACGCAGTAAATCCTTTCGGATTTACGAGTATTTTAACGAAGAGTAGGCAGAAATCTGCCCCGTAAAAAACGGGTTCGGATTATACCCGTCACCCTATGCACACTCCGCTTATTTCTTATGATACCTCAAATGACAGATATCATCACCGTTTGCGATAGTCTTCGGCAGGTCGAGCTCTGCACCGTAGCGCTCACCGATGCCTCTGTCACCGCACATAGCGATGTCGCAGAGCATAGCGATCTCCTCATCGCTGCAGCCTGCCTTCTGCCAGGCCTTTACGAGAGGACAATAATGGAAATGAATTTCCAGCTCGTCATCGGTACAGTTTTTGATCTCCATTTCAAAAACCCACTGTGCAGGCTTTGTGAAAAGGGTTTTGCGAAGGCCCTTCAGAGAGTCTGTGCCTCCCTTTTCTACCAGGCCCTTGCCCTGCATAAGACCGCAGCGCTTTACTGCCGCAGAGCCGAAATCCTCCGGGTCGAGACCTCGTTTTTTCGCCTCATCGCAGAGAAGATAAAGCCAGGTCGCCCTGTGCTCCAGCTGCTCACGGACAGCTACAATAATGGGATTTTTGATTTTTGCTTCATTTTTAACCTTGCTCATTTTTATCCTTCCTTTCATATATTCGGTTTACTGTTTTCCGTTTATTAAAAATACGCCTCCAGCCTGTAAATGGGCTGACCCAAATCAGAAAATCTCTTTTCGTATTCCGTTACGATGTTGCCCTCGAAATCGCTGTTATGAAGGTCGAGAGAAACATTTTTTATCTTATATCCGCTCTGAGAAAATTCGGCAATCGAAAACTCAAAGAAGTGCATATTGTCGGTTTTCTGATGAATCTCGGCTCCGTCCTTAAGAAGTCTGCGGTAAATGTCCAGAAAGAAGCGGTGTGTAAGTCTGTGCCTTGCATACCTTGCCTTTGGATAGGGACAGGAGAAGTTAAGATAGAGAAGCTCTATGCTTTTTTCGGGAATGAACTTCGGCAGATATTCTGCAGAGCCGCAGATGAACTTTATGTTTGTCAGACCTTCCTTTTTCGCCTTTTCACAGGCTAAAACGATGACATTGAGCACCTTTTCCACGGCGATGAAATTTATGTCGGGATGTCTTTTGGCTATTTCCATAGCGAACTGTCCCCTGCCGCAGCCGATTTCCATTCTGACGGGATTATCGTTGCCGAAAATTTCCTTATAGTCAATAAGGCACTTTTCCTCGATGGCCTTATTAAAGTCTCTTTCATCGCCTAAGGGCAGGTCAAGTATATAATCCCTGACATTTTCCAGTCTGGTGTCAAGGTTTTTCTTTTTTCTCATTCTCATAGTTTTACAGCTCCATTATCTTTTCTGTGAGCAGTTCCACATCCTCCTCGGGGGTTGCCCAGCTGGTGCAGAAACGAACAGCTGTTTTGTCGCCAACCTTTGCCCAATAGGATGAAACGAAATGCTCGTTAAGCTTTGCGAGCTGCTCGTCGGTAAGAATGGGGAACTGCTGATTTGTGTAGGAATCGTAGTAAAGCTCTATGCCCTTAGAGAGAAATGCCTCACGGATTTTCATGGCAAGAGAGGCGGCATGACGGGAGATTTTATGGTAAAGTCCGTCAGTGAAAAGCACATCAAACTGCAGACCTAAAAGTCTGCCCTTGGCGAGCATAGCACCCTTCTGCTTTTCTATGTAGCGGAAATCCTTTTTATATAAATCATTAGTTATAACCAATGCCTCACCGAAAAGCGCACCTACCTTGGTGCCGCCGATGTAGAAGGCATCGCTTAAGGCGGCGATATCCCGAAGTGTAAGGTCGTTTTTCTCACTGGCAAGTCCGTAGCCCATTCTCGCACCGTCGATAAAAAGAATAAGGTCATTTTCCCTACATACGGTGTAAAGGTCTGAAAGCTCCTTTTTCGAATAGATAGTGCCGTTCTCCGTAGGGAAGGAGATGTAAACCATTTTCGGCTGTACCGTATGCTCAAAGGTCGGATCGGCATAGTGATCCTTTACTGTCCTTTCCACCTGAGCGGCGGTAATCTTTCCGTCCTCGGAGGGAAGACCGATAACCTTGTGTCCCACGGACTCTACAGAGCCGCTTTCGTGAACATTTATGTGTCCCGTACAGGCAGAGATAACGCCCTGATGGGGACGGAGCGCACTTGCGATAAAAATGTAGTTTGTCTGTGTACCGCCTACGAGGAAATGAACATCAGCATTGTCGTTGCCGATTTCCTTCTTTATTTTTTCAGCTGCAGAAAGGCAGTATTTGTCCGTACCGTAGCCGGGAGTCTGCTCTAAATTTGTTTCAGCTAATTTTTTAATTATTTCGGGTACTGCACCCTGAGTATAGTCGCTTTCAAATCTTATCATTTTTTACACCTCATTTATATATCTTTTTCGCCCTGGGGGAGAAGGTACAGAGCGCTTCATAAGCGAAGGAGCCGTACATCTTTCCGTAGTCATTGGCCGAAATTTCTCTTTCACCGCTTTTACCGATGATAACCGCCTCGTCACCGACAGAAGCACCGTCAATATCCGTTACATCCGCCATCACAAGATCCATACAGACCTTGCCCGTGATATAAGCCTTTTCACCTCTGATGAGGACATAGCCCTTGTTTGAGAGAACTCTGCGGAAGCCGTCGGCATAGCCTACGGAGAGAGTGGCGATTTTTCTTTTTCCCTTTGCCACATAGGTGTGGCCGTAGCTGATGCCCTCGCCCTCATCCACATCGTGGATATGAATAATATGGGTTTTGACCTCCATAGCGGGGATAAGACCTGCATCCTCGGTAGGATAATCCATAGGATTAATACCGTAAATGGCGATGCCCATTCTCACCATAGGGTATTTATTTTCGAAACGGAAAATACCTGCCGTGTTATAAAGGTGAGGCAGAGGAATATTTACCCCCTTTTCCGTAAGCAATCTGAGGAAAGCGTCAAATCTCTCCTCCTGCTCTGCGGAATAGGTGTCACCCTCCATATCAGCCTTGGCAAAATGGCTGAATATACCCTCGGCATTTATGAAGGGCAGAGCCGCTATCTGCTTTATTTTTTCGGCTGAGTCTCCGCTGAGAGAGAAGCCTATTCTGCTCATACCCGTATCAAGAGCAATATGAACCGTCGCCCTTTTGCCCTTTTCCTCTGCTTTTTCATTAAGGAGAAGTGCATCGTTTAGGCTGTAGACAGTGGCAGTTATGTCATTTTCGATAATCTCACCGAAAAATTCGGGACAGGTGTAGGAAAGGATAAGGATAGGCAAAGAGATGCCTGCCTGCCGCAGCTCCATAGCCTCATCAAAGCAGGCCACGGCAAAATAGTCTGCCTTACCTTCAAGCACCCTGGCTACAGGCACTGCACCGTGGCCGTAGGCGTCAGCCTTTATGACAGCGCATTTTTTTACACCGTCGGCTACCTTTTCAGATAAAAGGGAGAAGTTGTGTTCAATTGCCTTTAAGTCGATTTCTCTGTAAGTTCTGTGGTACATAAATTACCTCGTACTATAAAAATATTTGTTTGTGTTTTGCGATCGGACAGTATCCGCCCCTAGCGTAAATGGTAGGATTGATATAATTCTGCGTAAAAGACGGAGGGGTTACAACAGCACCGCAGGTGCCACCTCGCAGAGCCTCCCCTGAAAGCGGGAGGTGGCACGGCTATGCCGTGACGGAGGGGTTACGATAGCACCGCAGGTGCCACATCACGGAGCCTCCACTGAAAGGTAATGTCATTAACTTAAAAGTAAATCTGTCATCCTGAGTGGAACCCTTCCACCGCTGCCGCGGTCCCCCTTCCCTTTCAGGGACGGCATAAAGATCTTAAAAACTGCCTTTCATAAAGATCTTTCACATTCGTTCAAGATGACACTTCCGAGGAAGTTATCTGACGGGACGTCGAGGGCGCCGTCCCCTACGATATACACCTTTATTCAGCGGACTGTCACTTCTTCATTCCCGAAGTCTTAACCGCCCGTTTAGCGTTTTGCGTTTAGCGTTTAGCACTAAAATAGCGGTGTATCACTTATTCATTCCCGAAGCCCTGCACGCCCATTCTGCATTCTGCATTATTCTTCTATTCCCAGTATCTCCGCACCCTCACCTGCATCGATGGTTTCTACCGTGCGGAGCTTTTTCTGAATGATGTCGTTTCTGCTCTTTGCATCGTCGAGACTCTTTCCTGCCTCCTCGATTTTCTTTTTCGCCTTTTCGAGGACAGTGCCGAATTTTTCATACTGAACCTTGGCGGCGGCTAAAACGGTACGCACCTCCTTGGCCTTTTCGTTGATGGCCATGGCACGGAAGCCTATGGAAAGAGAATTAAGCAGTGCGGTAATCGTGCTCGGACCTGCAATCATAATGTTAAACTCATTCTGACACCTTTCGGCTATGCCGTTTTTAGAGGAGATAATCTCGCTGTAGAGCCCCTCTGTGGCAAGATAAAGAATAGCGAAGGGTGTAGTAGCAGGCTCATTGATGTATTTTTTTACTTCCTTTGCCTGAGTGAGCACTGTGGTCTCCAGTGCCTTTCGGTTGGCCTCTACCTGTACCGTGTCTCCCCTGTCAGCCGCCTCACAGAGACGGATATATGCCTCGATAGGGAACTTAGAGTCAATGGGAAGATAGGTTATGACATTTTTATCGTCACCCGAGGGGATTTTCACGGCAAACTCTACAATATTTCTCGAGGAAGGATTTGTCATAACATTTCTGTCGTACATTCCCGGAATAGTCTGATCGAGAAGCCCCTCAAGCTGTACCTCTGCCCATGTGCCTCTCGCCTTTACATTGGTAAGAATACGGTTAAGGGAGGTTACATTCTCCGTTACACTGCCCGAAAGCATTTTCATCTCACCGAGAGATTTGTAGACATTCTCCAGCTGTTCACTGACTGTCCTGAAGGAGGAATCGAGACGCTTGGTAAGAGTTTCGTTAAGCTTTTCGTCTACGGTCAGACGCATCTGCTCCAGCTTTTCCTCATTACCCTTGCGCATTTCCAGCAGCTTCTGAGAGATAGTTTCGCTCATTTTAATATTATGCTCATAGTTATCATTAGTCATCTTACGCAGGATAACATTCATATCTGCAAAGGCGGCAGTCAGCTCCTTTCTCTGCTGAGCGGCAGAGGCGGTATTTTCCATACGGCTTTTACTGAATTCGTCACGGACACTGCCCTCGACCGAGGTAACTACCTTATCTATTTTATTCCATGTTTTTTCATTTTCCTCAAAAAGTCTGTCATATTCTCTATTATTTTTCTTTTTTAGCAACAAAACCAAAAGAACTACGCATATAATAAGTAGTAACAGTATGGCATATATAACTATACTCGGTACACCGTTCATTTTTTATTCTCCTTAGGGTTTTAAATTCATACCCTTAATTATAACAGTAAAGAATGAAAGGTTATTTCGATTTTAGAATTTCATAATATTTTAATACTTTAAGGAATGAAAAAAATGCTTAAAAGACTCACCTGCTTATCGCTTGTGCTCCTTATGCTCCTTTCCTTCTGCTCCTGTGGCGGAGATAAAGGTGCAGATGCACAGCTGGTTTATCCTATTGATAAGGATCCCCGTTACCTTGATCCACAGATAATTTATGACATCGGGGCAAAAAATATTATCGCCAACTGCTTTGAAGGTCTTGTCGCCATCGACAGCGACGGCAGCATCATCCCCGCCGCCGCAGAAAGTTGGGAAACCAATACTGCAGAAACCCGCTACACCTTCCACCTCAGAAAGGATATGAAATGGAAGGTCACCTCTGCCGCCGGCAGAGTGCTCGGTGAAAACTACGAAACGGAATTTGACAGCCGTGTCACCGCTCACGATTTCGCCTTCGGTCTCACGCGTGCTCTCCTGCCCGAAACTCTCTGTCCCGGTGCAGACAGCCTTTTCTCCGTAAAAAATGCAAAAAAGGTGTATAAAGGCACTCTTAAGCCCTCAGCCTTAGGTATCAAAGCACTCGACGACTATACTCTTCAGATCACCCTCTCTCAGGCTGATCCCGATTTTCTCTACACTCTCACCGAAAGCTACTGTATGCCCTGTAATGAGGAATTTTTCGAAAAAACAGGCGGCAGATACGGTCTCGCCACACGCTACCTCATTTACAACGGACCCTTTTATATCAATAACTGGGCTGACGATGTTTCTGTTTCCGTCAGAAAAAGCGACGCCTATCACAGCAAGGACGAGGTTATGCCCGCCTCCGTTTACTATTCCATCAATAACGAACAGCCTACCCGTCTGAAAAAGCTGACGGATGCGACCTACTCCGCAGCTCCTCTGACCGAGAAGCAGGCCGTAGAGCTTTCGGAAAAAAAGGACTATACTGTCAACACCTTCCCCTCCTCTGTTACCGCCCTGATTTTAAACTGCGGTGACGAGGCACTGAAAAACGAAAACATAAGAAAGGGTATAGTTTCCTCCTTTGATTATTCCGTGATAGAAAACGCCCTCGGTGAATGTGATGCCCCGGGACTTATCCCCGACTCCTTCCTGACAGGCTCTCTTAAATTCAGCGAATACAGAAAGGAAACCGACAGATATTCAAATCCCAGTCCCCTTACTGTTTTTAAAAAGGGCCTTTCCGAAACAGAGCAGACCGGTGTTTCCGTTACGGTTCTGTGCTCCGAGGAAAATGAAAACACTGTAAGAGCCCTTATGCAGTCATGGCAGTCAGTTTTAGGTGTTTCCTTTACCGTGTATGCCGAGGCCACCGACGAGGTTACTCTCAGAGAGCGCATCAGCAGCGGTGACTATCAGATAGCTCTGGCCGACATCAGCTTCACAGGAAACAGAGCCTACAGTATATTAAGCTCCTTCAGCTCCTCAAGCAAAAACAGCTTCACCTTCTTAAAGGACAAAAATTACAACAGCTTATTATCTGAAATGAAAAAAGCTGACGGAATAGCACCTCTGTCCGCCCGTGCAAAAAAAGCAGAGCAGTATCTGATTTCTGCCTGTGTGGCCGTACCTCTCTATAAAAAAGATAATTACTACGGTCTGGGCAAAAAGGTAAGCGGTGTAGTTCACAATGTCAGCGGTGAGATAGTTTACTTTAAAACTGCGGTGAAGAAGTAGAAAGATAAACAAATACTGCCTTATCGGGCATCGGCAAAACAAGGCACTCTGTTTTATGCCTACATCCGATAAGGAAGTATTTCTTTAAAATGTGAACTAAGCACACAATAATGCGTTAAAAATCACCGATATGCGTCAGCATTATCGGTGATTTTCGCCTTTTCTTGCATACTTATTTCGCATTTTAAAGTGC
>JAFSDF010000197.1 GCA_017436375.1 Clostridia bacterium
AACGCATATTTCCGGTCACAGCTTAAAAAAGCACAGTTCACCCCTCAAGCTGTTTAAGTCCTTGACGGCTTCGGAGCATAGCACTCCCGAAGAGCCGACTGACACTTAACGCAAGAAACAGCCGAGAAAAGTGATATAGATCGCCCGGTTTTAAATCGGACATACTCCGCGGAAATTTCCTGCCTCAGGGGCAGCCACCTCCCGCATCATCGCATATCTTGAGGTTGTGTGAAGACAGAGTTATACCCAAACCCATTTCACACGCTCGACTATGATACCACAGTATTTGGTGAATGTCAACCAATTTTTAAAAAAATCTTTGTGAAAAATGCAGATTTTTAATTTGTTCATAAATTGCGCCTAAATATAGTGTTTACGGGCGTTTCCGACACGAAATGTGGGCAAGCATTACCCATACTTTGGTTGTTTTAAGCTGCAGCAAACACAAGGACAAGTGTGATTTATTATTAAACGAGCTTCACACAAAAAAGAAGAGCTACTCCTGTAACTCTTCTCTGTATCCGCTTTATCTGCACAGCTCGCATTCTCTGTGGATTTTAGCCATAACCACAGGATCACGAAAAGCAGGATCTCCTAACACTCTCGTAATTTTCACATCCCGTAAAGCCTCTATGTTTTTAAATATATGAGGAATCTGACATCGATAGTCTATGATCGCTATTCCGTCAGAAAGATTGTCATTAGCCAGAAGCATCTGCCCCGTCCAGATATTTATATGGCTTTTTACCTGTCTGTATTTCACCGCCTGTTTTTCAATCTTACTGTCTATGGCATCGTATACAGCTCCCGAGGCGAATATATATTCGTTCCTTAAACGTCTGAACTGATCTTCAGTAATACTGCCGTCCTTATGCGCCTGATCTATATCCATACCGACACCTGCCCACAGGAGTTTTTTGCCAAAACGATTAAAATCTGAAAACTCATATTCTTCATAGGAATATTCTTCCTGCACACCGTAGGAAGATGTCCCTCTGGAAATAAAGTCAAACACACCTGCATCGCTGTCTTCCTGCAGGAAATCCGCTTTTTGCATATCATAAGCAGATTTATACTCCTCCACAGTTCCGACCACTTCATTGAGCGGTGAATATTCCGAGCCTGCATCAGCATATTCCATACCTGCTGTTCTGTTAACCCATCGGGTTTCCCAGAGCACTTCTGTGCCCTGTGTCTCAGGCTCAATTTCTTTTATCGCTTCATCTAAATCCCAAGGCAGAATCTGCCACCAGAAAAGTGGCGGAAGCTCACTGCATAAAAATTCTCTTTCTTTTTCACTGAGCAAATGTCCGTTATTTTCCACAAGCACTTTTCGCACCTGTCGGAATTCCTCGTAAAGAGCCGGCAGAAGCTCTGTCATTCTTTCTCGGTCTCTTTTCAGCTCTTCGGCGACAGTTTCACTTCTTTTCTCAGCCTCATCATAATTAACACTGTAGCGTTCCCTTTGAGCCTTCACGGTAAAATGATTTTTCAGCGAAAGACAAAAAATCGCACCTGTGCTTACAATAAATACAACTGCAGAAACCGCAAGCAGATTTTTCCCTGCAGCCAACATTACAATAAACAGTGCCGCATTAAGCGTTACAGAGCTGAGCCACCACATAGCATTTTTCGTATATTTAGAATACACAATTCCGGCTATAGTATAAAAGCCCATTAAGACAAAAAGATTATCAAATAACAGATTAAATAACAGTGCTATTGCCACCATTACACCGCAGACCTTTGCTGTTTTCTGAAAATTATCCTTCCCTACAGGTGCGCTGTCATAAACGGCAGAAGGATTAAAAGGCTTCCAAAAATAATAGTTACTGTGATAACGGTTTAATATTTGTGTAAATTCCTTTATCACCGGACCGTGACTTCCATTGCAGTCAGAATAATCATACTGCAGTGCTTTCAAATCATAAAGCAACCGACTTAAAGCATCCAGATTTTCCATTATTCCACCCCAATTAATAGCGGTCGCCGTAGGTTCTGTCAAATTCGTTCAGCTTTGCCTGTAATCTCACGACCTCAGGAGTATGGATTTTCTTTCCGTTGGCATCTGTAAACTGCCCTGAGGCAATTCTGAATAAATCAATAATCCATCCGATGCCGAATAAACCGAAGGTAAAAAGATACAGAACGCCCATCGCCGCTTTACCGTTAGTGAAATAATGCAATCCCCATGTACCGCCGAGAAGCCAGATTAGTATCTGGGAAAAAGTCGTTTTCGGACTGTACTGATTAAGCTCGTCAAGAATTTTCTGTCTTTCCCTTTCGTAGCGTGTCTCTCCCCTGTACCCTGCATTCAGCACCTGACTGTCGTCTTCTACCACATACTTGTTAACATCCATAATTAACCATCCTTTATTTTTGATTTTAAATTTATAATATATTTTATACTATAAATTTATAGTCATCATTATAATATATTAAATGTTCTTTTGTCAAGATAAAATAATAATATAACCTATTGTTTTGCGATAAAATAAAATTAAGGAAGAAAACATTATGACAAACGAATTTATTGAAATTAAAAAAAAGACTCACAAAAGAGGTGATGACGGATATAAGGTTGTTTCCGTAAGAATGAAAGATGAAACTATCGAAAAATTAGAAGCTATAGCAGAAAAAAGCAACCGTTCAAGAAATGAGGTAATTAATATGCTTTTGGAAAAAGCTGTAGAAATAGTAAAAATAAGCGACTGACAAAATACAGTATAAGCTCTCCACCAATCTGTAACGGAGAGCTTTATTTATATCTTGCCTCAAAAATTTTTCCCTTTAGGGTAATGGTATTTTGTAAAGAACGGTATATACTGTTTATATAACTTTTTGCGACAAAACATTTGACATATTAATCTATTTGTATTATCATATAGTATAAAGCATTTTTACAGAAAGGTAGTGTATATATATGAGTTCCTGTTCAGGTAACTGTTCATCCTGTTCTTCCTCTGACTGCAAGGACAGAGATTTACACCTCAAACAAAACGAATACAGCAATATTAAAAAGATTTATGCCGTAGTAAGCGGCAAGGGCGGCGTAGGCAAATCCTCCGTCACCTCCCTTCTCGCCTGCGCTATGCAGAGCAGAGGTATGCAGACCGCTATTCTTGACGCCGACATCACAGGCCCCTCCATTCCCAAGGTTTTCGGTATAAGCGGTCAGGCTGAAGCCGATGCCAGCGGCATTATCCCCAAGGAAACAAAAACAGGCATCCGTGTTATGTCTATCAATCTTCTTCTCCCTCAGCAGGATGCTCCCGTAGTGTGGAGAGGTCCCGTTATCAGCGGTGCTATCCAGCAGTTCTTTACCGAGGTAGCTTGGGGTGATGTGGACTATATGTTCGTGGATATGCCTCCCGGAACAGGCGATGTTCCTCTCACCGTTTTCCAGAGTCTTAAGGTTGACGGCATCATCGTGGTCACCACTCCTCAGGACCTGGTAGGCCTCATCGTTTCCAAGGCTATCAATATGGCCTCCATGATGAATGTTCCCGTAGTAGGTCTTATCGAGAATATGAGCTATTTCACCTGTCCTAACTGCAACGAAAAGCATCACATTTTCGGCAAGGGCTCCACAGACGAGGTTTCTGAGAAATTCGGCATCCCCGTTCTCGCCAAGCTTCCCATCGATATGCGTACCCCCTCTCTCGAGGACAAGGGTGCCATCGAGCTCGCTGATACAGATCCTCTTATGCCTGTTATCGACACTCTGCTGAGCGAATAATTCAAATAAAATTAAAAAAAGCTCAAAATTAAGTTTTTTCTTAATTCTGTGGCTTAACATATCTTTTACAGATAACCTCTTGCCGTAAGCAAAATTTTAATGTATTATTAAAATATAAAAATATAAATATACCCCAAGGAGTTACCTTATGAAAAAAATCTTATCAAGAATATTTTTGGGACTTCTCGTGATAATCGTTGTAGTGGGCGGAACTGCCGCTTATATGCTTTTCCACAACCCCGACGAGCCGGTCGATATTTCCGTTACCACTCAGCCGACTATGGTTGACTCATCAGGTAAAAGCCACCTGGTTGTAGTAGACGGCAACGGCACAAGCTATGCCGTGGTAACCGATGCAGACGGTAACCGCTATGCCGCAGAATATAACGGCAATGAAATCGGTTCAACCGTAGGTCAGGTAAACGATCAGATTGCCCTCGATGATCTTCCCTCCGAGTCCGCTTCCGGTCCTCAGGTAGTAGTTACAAATAATCCCAACGATTATATGGGCGATGTGGGAACTACCGTACCTGTCGTTACCACCACACCCTCTACTCAGCCTACCACAAATACCGCTCCCGATGTCAGCACTACCGTAGCAACACCCGCAGAGCCCGGACCCTACGATCTGATACCCTACCGCATCGAAAAATATGAGAAAATTTTCGCCAGCGGTACATACCTTATGGAAATCACCACCAATGATCCCGACCTTGGCGATACCCCAATCACCATGGCTATAAAGAACGGTAATATGTATATCAATACTACCATCGAGGGTATGAAATGCGATATGATTTTCGACAATCCGAGCGATACTATGTATCTCATATTTACCGACTGGAAAAAATACTGTAAGCTTCCCGAGGATCTTATGGGCGAGGATTTCGATATGAGCTCGATGATGGCTGATTTCGGAATGAACGATGTGGGCGAGGTAACCGTTTCCAAAGCTGACATAAACGGTCAGGAGCTTATTATGGAAAGCTATACCAGCTCCGTGGACGGCTCTACCGTGAATTATTATTTCAACGGCGACCAGATGGTCAGAAGAGATAACATCTCTAAAAACGGAGCAGTCGATTCCATTTATGTTTCGAAATTCCTCAGCGATGTACCCGACACCTATTTTCAGATTCCCGAAGGCTACGGTTATCTCAACCTGAGCTGGATAGGTGCCTTAATGTAAAAAGCAAAAAAACAAATCCTGCGATTTCTCTTAGATTTCGCAGGATTATTTTTTTATCTTCTTCCCGTAGAGCCGAAGCCGCCTTCGCCTCTCTCTGTATCGTCGAGAGAGTCAGAAAGGATGAAATTTGCCGTAATATAAGGAGCAATTACCATCTGTGCGATTCTCTCTCCCGGCTCAACGGTCTGAGGCTCTTTTCCGTGATTATGCAGAGCTGTCATCACCTCTCCGCGGTAGTCACTGTCGATTACGCCCACCTTATTTGCAGGAGCGAGATTTCTTTTAGAAGCCATACCGCTTCGGGCGTATACGAAGCCAGCATAGCCCTCAGGAATTTCAAAGGCAAGACCGGTGGGAATAAATTTCGTCTCCCCTGCTTCGACAGTCACAGGCTCATCGACAGCCGCATAAAGATCCGCACCCGCGGCAAAGTCGCTTCCGTAGGTGGGAATAACAGCATTGTCACGGAGTTTTTTTATTCTGATGTCGAATTTCATATTTTATCTTCCTCCGTACATTTTATCGTAATATGCCATATAGTCGCCGTTTATGATATTTTCCCACCAGTATCTGTTGGCAAGATACCATTTGACCGTAAGCTGAATTCCTTCCTCAAAGGAGGTTTCCG
>JAFSDF010000198.1 GCA_017436375.1 Clostridia bacterium
CAGTGTCGGTATTCCCTCAATCACAATCACGGCAGGTATCTTTGACGAAGAAACAGGCAAAGAGCTTTCCTACAATGAAATCGGTGAGGTCTGCATTACAGGTCCCTCACTTATGAAGGGCTACTACAAGCGTCCCGAGGAAACCGCCAATGTTATGCGTAAGCACGAGGACGACGGCTTGACCTGGCTCCATACAGGCGACCTTGGCTACATCGATGAGGACGGATTCCTTTTCATCATCGGCAGAATAAAGCGTATGATCACACGCTTCGACGGTCATAAGGTTTTCCCTGTCAATATTGAAAGCCTTGTCTCCCGCCACAAGGAGGTAAAAAACTGCTCCGCTATCGGTGTATGCGATATGGACCGTACCCAGGGACATTATCCCGTTGTTTTCGTCGAATTCGATGAATGTGTTGAAGATAAAAATGCATTTTGTAAAAACCTCTTTAACGAATGTAATGCTCTCCTCGAGGAGCGTGGCAGACCTGTAGCGGTGGTTCCTATCGACACCATTCCCCTGACAGGCTCAGGTAAAAACGACTTCCGTACTCTCGAAAAGGAGTATGAACACTTTGACTATAAGAGCTGGAATGCCGAACTCGGCATTAACTGAAAAAACATAACATATAAATAAGAAGTCCCTGATTGGGGGACTTCTTATTTATAGAAAGAAGATAGGATATAGCAGTCTTTATCTGCCGATAATAGCAAGAATGAGCAGCTCAAAAAATAACTCAAGCTTGTCAAAAATACCTCTTACCGCTTCTCTCTCAGCATCTCTTACGAGGCCGTTTGATACTGATACCTCACAGGAATATTTTTCTGAATAGGGCCGGCAGAATTCGATTTCATAAACAGAGCGTCCGTCATCGTAATCCTTTCTGACCTCGAGGAATTTAACCTCCTCTGCCTTCACACCGAAATGCCCGAGAGCGATTCTTTTAGCCTGCTCCGGACCGATGTCGTTACTGCCGTTTATAGGTACCTGATTACTTTTCCCTCTTTCAAGGTCGATGTCTCTTTCGAGGATTCTTCCGTCGGCTGCTTTGATTTCGTAATCATATTCGGTAAAGCTTCCGTCAGCATTAAAGGCGATGAAGCTTACATCGAAAGCCTTGATGCCGTTTTCATAATCGGTCTTTACATTAAGGTAAGAAACCTGTGCGGCAGAAAAGCCTGCATCACCGAGAGCGATTGACTTTGCCTCATCCGATGAAATGTCAGCGGCGACGGCTGTTACCGAGAGAGCAAGCACGAGAATAAATGCAAGTGCGAGTGATGATAATTTTTTCAGATTCTTTTTCATAATTAAATCCACCTTTCGTTTTTTCTTTCAAGAGCTGTCGCTCTTTTGTTTACACCCATATAATACAGGAGAAAAATTAAAGAACGATTAGAGGTTTTGAATATTTTTAAAAAACCATTGTATCGCCTATGTAAGCTTTACAATGGTTTTATATTATTATACACCGAATTCCACCGTGAAGGTACTTCCCTTTCCCACTTCACTTTCGAGGAAAACCTCACCGCCGTGAAGAAGAGCTATCTGCTTTACCATAGGAAGTCCGAGTCCCGAGCAGCCTTCTTCTCTCGAACGGGATTTATCCACTCTGTAAAAACGGTTCCAGATTTTATCAATATGCTCCTTTGATATACCCTCACCGTCATCGGAAACAGAAAGGCGGATTTTATCCCCTGACCTTTTCAGGCCTACGGATATACTGCCTCCCTGCCTACCGTAGCGATAGGCATTGGAGAGAAGATTTGAAACAAGTCTCGTCATAAGCATAACATCCATATTCATGCTTATGCCCTCTTTTATGTCCCTGCTGAGAGTAATACCCTTAGTGTCAAGAGCCTCGGCATCGTCGCATACGGCATTTACGAGAGTGGACATATCCTCTCTTTCGAGTATAAGCTGTCCTGCACCCTGCTCTATTTTGGTCATTTCCAGAAGCTGAGAAATGAGCTTTTTCATACTCTCCGCCTGCTTCTGAATGTCGCTGAAGCCTTCCCTGTCCTCCTCATCAAGGTCATCTCTCGAAAGCTGATACTCACATTCGGCGAGTATTACCGCTGTAGGAGTACGAAGCTCATGAGAAACATCACCGGAAAACTGTCTTTCACTTTCAAAGGAAAGCTGAAGCCTGGAAAACATCTCATTGAAATTATCGGCAAGTGAGGAAATAAGCGGATCACCGTCAGTTATATTTACCCTCTCGGTAAGGTCCTTACCGCTGTGGATTTTTTCCACAGCATCCCTTAAATGCCGTACAGGTCGGAGTGCTCTGCCCGTGATGAAATGTCCTACCAGAGAACACAGGATCAGAAGTAAAGGCAGAAGCACCATAGCGAGACGGGCAAGAACAGTCCACATGCCGTCTGCACTGTCTGCCTTGACCACACCGCGTACCCAGATGTCGTCGAAGGCCTTTTCAGTGCTGTAAAATTCTACCTCATAGATGGGGTCGTCATTATATTCATAGTTTTTTACATTGATAATATCAATGCTGTCACGGTTGAGTCCGCTTTTTTCCACTGCTATTTCAAATGCCTCGCCGCAGGAAATGTCGCAGTCATCACCGTAAAAATCCATATCACCCTTAAAGGGAACATAATAATCGGCTCCCTCGACCTCACTGCTGATTATTTCGCCCGATTCACCGTTTATCTTGTAGTCGTATTTTGTGAATTCCACCTTCGTATCGTAAACATAATAGCTGCCGAATTTATCAAAGCGCTCCGCATGTAAGGGTATATCTGTCTGTGCATCCTCGGGATATTCACCGCCTAAAATACTGCCGTCCGAGGAAAAAACGATAGCATAAATATCCTCGTTTCTGTAGGCGAAATCCGATTCAATATCCAGAAGGCCGTTTTCGACCTCGATTTCGTCGATGTTTCTTTCCACGCTTCTGATGAGATTCTGCTGTGCATCGGAAGTTTCCGACATCATCGCCGCAGTAACCACGGAAAATATGAGACAGACAGAGATAAAGCCGACAAGCACGGTGTACCACAGATTAAGTCTCGCACTTATGGACCTGCTCTTTTTTCCTTTCATCGGCTCACTCTCCTTCCTTAAGTATGTATCCCGCACCTCTGACAGTATGAATGAGCTTTTTATCATAGCCGTCATCTATCTTTTTACGGAGATAACGGATGTAGACATCAATTACATTGGTACCGCCCTCATAATCATAATTCCATACGCTGCTCTCTATCCTGTCACGGGTCATAACCGTACCCGCATTACGGATAAGAGTCTCTAAAATAGAATACTCTCTGGCAGAAAGCTCGATTTTCTGCCCTGCTCTTTTCACCTCACGGCTTTTCACATCCACCGTAAGGTCACCTACGGAGAAAATATTAGTGCTGTTGCCCTTTGAATCCCGGGTTATCATCCTCACACGGGCGGCAAGCTCCTCGAAGGAAAAGGGCTTGATAAGATAGTCGTTAGCGCCCAGATCAAGACCGAAAACCCTGTCGCTTATCTCCGTTTTAGCGGTCAGAAAAATTACAGGTGTCTGATTTTTGGCCGAACGCATTTCCCTGAGCACCTCGAAGCCGTCCTTTCGAGGCATCATTACATCCATAACTATGGCATCGTATTCGGCACCGGCTAAAAAGTCAAAGACACTTTCACCGTCATAGCAGCTGTCTACACTGTAGCCAAGCTTGGTAAACTGCTTTATGAGTATTCGGTTGAGGGCTTTTTCATCCTCGGCGATAAGTATTCTCATAGGGACTCTCCTTTTTAGTTATTTACGGAATGATTATATCATTATTTTCATTAAGGGAAGATTAAAGCATCAGCTTTTCAAGCTGTGTCAGGTCATTTGTTACCGTATAGTTTTTTTCATTATAACATTTCAGAAAGGTTAATTCAATACAATTTTTCTTTCTAAAACGAAATAACCCCCGACCTAAAAAGTCAGGGGTATAATGCTATTTTTCCGTCACACTCTCTTTTTCATAAGTCCGTGTTTATTGCAGTAAACATACAGACAGCCTCTGCCTCTGAGCTGTATTCTTGTCTCTGCGTTACCCTCGGGATAAAGCTTTATGAACTGCACCTTATCCGTGGTTACATAAGCTATGAAGGAAATGAAATGCTTTTTGCTCATTTCGTGTTCTACGGTTATGAACCTTTCGTCCTCCACACTCTCTATGCTTATGGTGTGCTCTCCGTCGGCTTCCTCAGCTTCGAGAGGAGGCAGAGCTATTCCGCAGCAGCTTATCACCACTTCACCCGTGGTGTGAATAATGTTTCCGCAGACAGGACAGACATAAAGCTTCGACCGAAGAAGATTAGAGGATGCGTTTCTGTTAATAACCGTCTCTCCCGACATAAGCTCCATTACCGAAACACCGAGAGTCTGACTTAAAGGCTCTATAAGAGAAATATCGGGCAGTCCCTTTGCCGTTTCCCATTTAGAAACCGCCTTGGCAGTAACACCTATTTTCTCAGCCAGCTGCAGCTGTGTAAGCCCTTTGGCTTCACGAAGTCTTTTTACGGTGGTGCCTGTAATATAAGTATCCATTGTTTTTTCTCCTTTGCTTTACTGTCTGTATTATAACTCACAGTAAAGAGAATGACAACCTACGGATAGTGGAGTGAAAAATTCGTTTTATGTAAGCCTGTTTAATTTTCCGCCCCGGTCAGCTTCATATTAATTCTCCTTTTTCACAAAAGAGCAAAAATATCATAGACGGTTTCTGCAATATACATAGCTCCTGCTTTTTCCAGCTCATCCCTGCTGCCGTAGCCGTAAAGCACACCAATCGTATCAATGCCGTTTTCCTGTGCTCCGAAAATATCGTGCTCTCTGTCACCGATCATAACTGCTCCCTCGGATGTCAGTCCGCCCTTTTCTAAAGCGTATTTTATAACATCGCCTTTTTTATTGCGTTTTTCATCCATTGAAGCACCCGCCACAATATCGAAATATTCTGTCAGCTCAAAATGCTCGAGTATCCTCAGTGCAAACTCCTCCGGCTTTGAGGTCGCAAGCACAACTTTTCTGCCCGATGCCTTTATCCTTCGGAGCAGCTGCCTTATACCGTCATACACCTCGTTTTCAAATATACCCTTGCTTGTGAAATACTCACGGTAAACTCCTATAGCTTCCATTGCCTTTTCGTCTGAAAAATTATAATACCTTTTAAAGGATTCATTCAGAGGTGGACCTATAAAAGAATACAGTCTTTCCCTTTCGCCGACCTCTATACCGTATTTTTTCAGAGCATAGGCTACTGAGTTTGTAATGCCGAGTCCCGGATCCGTTAATGTGCCGTCCAGGTCAAAAAGAACGGTTTTATACATATTATCACTTCCCGATATATTTTTAAGTAAAGCAAATCTTATCTTTCATTGATTATAACACAGACAATCATTACATAGCAATAACCCCTGACCTTAAAAGTCAGGGGTAAAATACTGTTTTTTTGTAAAGCTCTCTTTTAAATCAGAGCTTTTTACAGCAACAGACACTTTCTCTGAGCTGATCAAAGTTTTTACGGTTTAAAGCCTTATCTCCAAGGGCTCACTTCTGTTACCCCAGACATCCTCGGCAGATACCTTTACCGTAAGGCCCTTACCGGGCTTCATAAAGCCGTCAAAGACTATGCTTTCGGGCGTATCGGAAAAGAAATACTGAGAAAACTCCCAAGCCTCATAAACGGTTTTACCCTTTTCATTAAGCACGGAAAGTCTGTAAAGGAAGACCTCATTATCCTCACTGACCTCTGCCTGAGGTACGGTTATATAATGAAGAAGGCCTTTTTTCTCATATTTCAGAACTGAACCCTCAGGGAAAACAGGCGCAGCGGCCTCAGCCTTTCGTTTTTCGAAGGAATACTTTTCCTTATTTTCTTCGGCAATATTATCGATGAGAAACTCTCTCATAATCTTTCCGGCTTCCACATCGAGCACCTTCACCAGAACTCTGTTATCGGCATCAACCTCAACAATGAGTGCCTGACTCATTCTGTCCTTATCCTCGGGAAACTGTCCGTTTCTGCCGTCTACAGCAAGCTCAAAATAAGCAAGACCGCCGTCATTTATAGCGGTGAATTTGCCCTGCCATACGGCACGGGGATCATTTGCAGGAAAGTGAGAATGTCCAGAAATATGTACTACCTGAGGATATTTAGAAAGTACCTCGGTAAAAACCTCCATGCCCCAGCCGTCAGTTTCACTGCTTCCGTAAACCGTATCCTTTACATGCTCATGCTGAAAGACGAAAACAGGCTTTTCCGGACTATCCTTAACTGCGGCGGCGATATTTTCATCAAGCCATTTCACCTGCTCAGCACTGTAGTGCTCAAGCGTTTCAGAACGGGAAATACCAATGAAATGAAAGCCTCTGATTACTCTGTGAAAATCAGACTCCTGCCCTGTTATTCCCGTAAAAACCTTACGACTGTTATTAAGATAGGTGTAGCTGTCGTGAGCCTTAGCAACTACTGCCAGGCGCTCGGTTCCCTCACGGATTTCATTGTCCGTTATAGCGGCAAAGGAATAAAATGAACTGATGAAGCCGTTATCGGTAATGTCTCCCGAAAAAACTACCGCATCTAAATTATTATAATCCTTATCCGCCTCACTGACAGCGTAAGCAGTTTTCAGCATAGCGGAAAGTCTCCTGCAGCCCGTATCACCGAGAGTCTGTATATGGGTATCACTCGTAGCCACAAAGCGCATAACAGGAACGAAATCATCCTGCTCCATTTCCGGAACGGGCGCCGTGAAGAACGGGGTTATAAGTGACGCAAAATAGATGAATACACTAAGGATGAGAGCCGTTAAAGTCGATATTATATTCATAGTTTTTTCTCCTTTATTATTTTTTGAACTGATTACGGCACATTCGACGCAACGCTCGAGCGTAACTGATATTTATTTTTATACTATTCCCATACATATTTCAACTACCAAGGCAACAATAACCACAAGAGCTGAAATGATAAAGCCGTGAAGCATCGGGCGTATTCCCGATTTTTTAAGGCTTGAGAATGAAGTGTTAAGTCCTATTGCTGCCAAAGCACTGACCATAAGAAATTTACTTACCGCCTTAGTGCCTGAAACTATCTCTGCAGGGATTGTAAAACAGCTTGCTACAGCAGACATTGCGACAAAGCCCAGTATAAACCAAGGGAAGATTTTTTTAATGCTGAAGTTTGCTTTTAAAGCCTCTGGGCTTTCACTGTTTTTCTGTGCTTCCTTCCTTTTAAGACGAAGCTGAATAAGTGCAAAAACAATAACCGTAGGAATAATAGAAAGCGTTCTCGTTAATTTCACCATCGTGGCAAAGTCGCCGGCTCCCTCTGAAAATGCATATCCCGCAGCTACGACAGAGGAGGTATCATTAACAGCTGTTCCTGCCCATATACCGAAGGCTTCATCTGTCATACCGATTGCCCTGCCCATAATCGGAAAAAGGATAATCATAGCCATATCAAAAAGGAATGTAGCAGACATAGCATAGGCCACATCGTCGTCATCGGCATCGATCGTAGAGGCAATCGCCGCAATAGCCGAGCCGCCGCAGATGCCTGTGCCGGCAGAAATAAGGTTTGAAAGCTTCCAATTAAGTTTTAAAGCTCTGCCGATAAAGTATCCTCCTCCGAAACAGGTTAACAGAGTAAAAACCATAACCGTAAGTGACATTTTACCCACCTGTAAAACAGTAGTAATATTAAGAGAAAGACCAAGAAGTATTATCGCAAATTTAAGAAGCTTTTTGGAAGTAAATTTAATCCCGCTCGCAAAAATATCCTTAGATTTAAGAAAATGATTTAATAGCATACCGATAAACATAGCCATAACAGCAGAGCCTATCAGATGTATCGGCAAAAGACTTTCGAGCCATATCGCCAGCAAAGCAATCAATGCCGACAGAATAATTCCCGAAAAATACTTAATGACCTTCATAAATAAACCTCAAACTTTCAATATACTGTCGCGAAAAAGAGCAATTACCTTTTCGCCATTTGGATTATGCCTCTTTGATTACATATTTGTAGAAATCCACTGCGGGAGCAAGTGTAGCCACATCGACATTTTCATCGATACCGTGAACACTGTCGAGCTGCTGTTTGTCGATTTTAAAGGGAACAAAGCGCAGACAGTTATCGCAGACCTTACCGAAATATCTGCTGTCCGTAGCAGCATTCATAATATAGGGTACAGCCTTATACTCAGGGAAAACATTATTAAGCGCCTTTTCGATAAATCTGAAGGCCTCACCCTTATAATCGGTGATTCCCGACTCGATGCTGGCATCGATAATCTCGGTTTCGATATCGTATTTTTTAGCAAGAGCCGTAATAGCATCAATGCTTGATTTTTTACCCTGATGGTGCGAGAAACGCATATTTCCCACCACCCATGCCTCCTGCGGAATAACATTGGAGCCGTCAGAGCCCTTACTCATAGTAAAGGCAAGAGTAGTTCTGAGCATAGCCGCACCTGCGGGGGAAATCATAGGCATTACTTTTTTGAGCACCGGCTTAAATGCGTTCACATTACTGCAGGCAGTTTTCATAATACCGCTCATCGTGGGAGCAAAACGGGAAAGCATTTCCTTGACCGTGTCTGACATAAAAACATCGAAGCATTCCGCTTTTTCTGCCTCAGCCATAAATTTACCGAGACGGACCAGCGGAGTGTTTTTGCCGGGAGCAGATGCGTGACCGCCGTTTGATCTGGCGATAAATTTAAGGTCTGCATAGCCCTTTTCACCCACGCCTATCATGGCAAAGGTGCCGTCAGCACCGCCGATAGGATCGTAAAGAATCATACCTCCCTCATCGAGCACCAGATGAAATCTCATATTTCTCTCCTCTAAGGCTCGGGACATAGCCGCCGCGCCCTCACCGCCTATTTCCTCGGTGCAGGCAGTAACGAAATATGTATCTCTTTTAGGTGTGAAGCCCTCTCTGATAAGCTCTTCAGCCGCCTGAAGCATCATTACCAGACCGCCCTTGGTGTCAAGAGTACCTCTGCCCCATACCTTGCCGTCTGCGATTTCACCCGAAAATGCGGGGTGTGTCCATTCACCGCTCGCCTCCACGACATCGTGGTGATTCATAAGCATAATAGGCTCTAATGAGGAGTCTGTGCCCTTCCATTTAAGCAAAAGGTTTCCGTTAAAATCCTCGCACTCTACCGTGCCGAAAAAATTAGGAAAGGTCTCTCGAAGTGCCTTCTGGAAGCCTGAGAATTTCGTTATATCCTTATTCTCTCTTGATGAAATAGTCTCAATCTTAATAAGCTTTGAAAGAATTTCAGCATACTGCATTGAACGATTTTCACTCATTTTTTACATCTCCCGAATATATAGTAAGAGAATTATAACACATATTAAGGGTAAAATAAAGTATTTATTAAAATTTCGGTTAAATTGGCTTTTGAAAAGACTCTACACATCAGAATACCGCCGAGGATTTCTCCCCGGCGGTAATAATTATTCATTTACTTTCAGATAAATGCCTTAATGAATAAAAGAACAAATCTGATAATCGAAATAAGCAGACAAATGTATTCATTAATCTGACCTTCGTGAACAGGTCTGCCGCACTGAGGACAGGTGTCAATAATTTCAGTCTGACAGTCATCACAAAGCTTGTCGCCGTCTTCGTCAGTGTGGTCAAGCATTGAGCCCTCATCTGCTACCGTGTCGGTTGCGCCGCAGCCGTTGAGACAGGAGGCTGTCTTTGTTCCGTCGGAAGTGCAGGTTGCATCACCGTTTGAGGTGTAGTCAAGGAAGATGTGCTCAAGTGCAGGAATTTCTCTTTCGTCAGTTGTATGACAACCGTTGTCGCAGTAAGCTACTTCCTTACCTGCAACACCGCACTTGGGTGCTTCGGTTTCTTCGTACTTTGTGAAGGAGTGAGTGAGAGCCGTGCCTTCTGCTTCTCTTTCGTCTGTTTCACCGCAGAACCAGCAGGTGCTTGTTTCTTTTGCATTAACTTCACAC
>JAFSDF010000199.1 GCA_017436375.1 Clostridia bacterium
AGCTATTTCGCATTTTAAAGTGCTTCGCAGTTTCGTAAGAAATGAAAATTTCTTGTATTGAAGCCACAAAACGCAGCAAGGCTGTCGCCTTGCGAGGCTTTTGACAATAATACAGGGAATTTTTTTCGAGAAACAAATACTACCTTATGGGATGTCGGCGAAAGCTTATTTCTCGTATTTTTTCATAAACTCTTCACCGCAGCCGTACTTCTCATAAACATAGTCGATATCCTTATCGCCTCTGCCTGAGAGAGAAACAAGGATAGAGCCTGACTTATGCTCCTTTGCGTACTTGATGGCATAAGCTACTGCGTGAGAGGATTCGATAGCAGGGATGATACCCTCGTATCTTGACAGAAGGAAGAATGCCTCCATAGCCTCCTCGTCGGAGATGGTGTCATACTGTACTCTGCCCATATCGCGGAGATTTGCGTGCTCGGGGCCTACACCGGGATAGTCCAGACCGCTGGCGATGGAGTAAACGGGAAGAGGCTCGCCGTTTTCGTCCTGGAGAAGATAGCTTTCAAAGCCGTGAAGTCTGCCCTTGGTGCCGAATGCCATGGTAGCCGCGTGGTCACCTACATTTTCACCTCTGCCGAGAGGCTCTACACCGATGATGTCCACGGGATCGGCAAGGAAGGGAACAAACATACCGATAGAGTTTGAGCCGCCGCCTACACAGGCACACACGGCATCGGGATGATGGCCTGTCATTTCGAGGAACTGCTCTCTGGCTTCAATACCGATAACGGCCTGGAAATCTCTTACCATTTTAGGGAAGGGGTGGGGGCCGAGGGCTGAGCCGATGCAGTAAATAGCGTGATCGTATTCCTTAAGATAAGCCTCAAATGCGGCATCTACAGCCTCTTTGAGAGTTTTAAGTCCGTGAGTTACGGGAATAACATTGGCACCGAGCATTTTCATTCTGATTACATTGGGATGCTGCTTAGCGATGTCAACCTCACCCATATAAATGTCACATTCCATACCGAAGTATGCCGCCGCCGTAGCAAGAGCAACACCGTGCTGACCTGCACCTGTTTCGGCGATAAGCTTCTTTTTGCCCATATACTTTGCCAAAAGTCCTTCACCCATACAGTGATTGAGCTTGTGAGCGCCTGTATGATTGAGGTCTTCTCTTTTCAGATAAATCTGACAGTTACCGAAAAGCTTGGAAAGTCTCTCACAGTGGTAAACGGGAGTAGGTCTTCCCTGAAATTCCTTTCTGATTCTGCGAAGCTCGGAAATAAACTGTGCTGACTGACAGATAGCCTCGTAGGCATCGTCTGCTTCCTTGAATGCCGGCTCGAGCTCGGGAGGAAGAAATGCTCCGCCGTGAGCGCCGAAATAGCCGTTTTTGTCGGGATACTGCTTGAGATAATTGTCGAAATCTTTATAGTTTGCCATAGTTGA
The DNA here is from genome assembly GCA_017436375.1 of Clostridia bacterium. Taxonomy (GTDB): domain Bacteria; phylum Bacillota; class Clostridia; order Oscillospirales; family Acutalibacteraceae; genus UBA6857. Next base: position 1,414 of record JAFSDF010000199.1, read on the forward strand.
AATTCTCCTTATATATAATAGTATAGTAAAATGTATCAGATTTGCAGCCTTTATAGCAAAGGGATAATAAAACCAGCTATGTCAGCCTGTCGCCATATAATTAATTATGAACTTTGCCATCGTACACCTGAATAATACATAGTTAACACTTCCTGACACTGAACTTTCTTTCGGACGGCTGAAAGCCGCCCTCATAAAATAAAAAACTTCTGTCCCACAAAGGAACAGAAGTCTGTCGCCACCTTAATGGTTTTTCACGTACTGACATACGCTCTCAGCATAACGGTAGAGTTTCCGTCGGCACCTACTGCACTTTTCGGAGCCGCCCTCACGAGTCCATTCGCACTGTCTTTCACTGCCGCATTCCACCGTCCACGGCTCTCTGTAAGCTTCCGATAATGTTACTACTCTCGCTCATCGGTTTGAATTATTATGTAAAAATGATATATCAGTTTTTCTCTTTTGTCAAGAGTTTCAGAAAAATTTCCGTCAGGTAAAATTTTACATTACCACTGAATCAAGCACAGCTATAGCCTCTGCATACTCCTCTAAGTCCTTTCTCTGACTTCTGCCTCTGAACTGATTCCATTTTTCTTTAAGGTCACCCCAATCAAAAGCTCCCTCGCTCTGCTTTTCCGTCTGAGTCTCCTGCTCCTTAACCGCCTCTTCAGCCTTGGCGCTTTCGAGTGCAGTCTTTACGGCAGAGATAAATTCCTCCTTACCATAAATGCTGATTTTTTCCACCTTCAGCTTGTGGGCAAGCTCTTCCAGCTCATAAATGGCATTTACTCCGTACTGCTCTACCATATTATCGAATACATCGGGAGTGAAATAATAAATATTACCCGACAGATGTCCGAATGCCTTTCTCGTGTCGAGATAGCCCAGCTGTATTCTCCTGTCGATCATCTGTCCGCTGAAATCAAAGGAGGGACCGAGGTCGTCAAGATCATAAGGACGGATATATACCACCTGAGAATTATTGAAGTTAAGATTATGAGCTACGCCCTTTATATTTGAAATGTCAATTACAATAAGCTTATTGTAGCCTCGCTTTTTCAGCGTCATCACGGGAGTATTGTCATAAACACCGCCGTCGAGGAATTTTTCACCCTCGGGACCGATGTTTGTGGCCAGAGGTATATTTGATGAGGCTAAAAGATAGTCCACCAGCTCACCCTGAGGAATGTCGTCTACAAAAATTTCCAACGGTGTAGCATTCTGCGAAAGATGCACCGTCACGATACCGAGAGGGATTTTCTTTTTTCTCACCTTATCCTCATCCACATAGGCCTTTAGGTAATCTGCTGCAGGAGAAGCATCAAAGCCTCCGTTTTTCAGAAACTCCTTAAAAAGAACACTCCAGTTTTTCTTGCTGAAAAGGTTTTCGGGATCGACAAGCTCGTTTTCTATTCTGATACCCTTTTCTACAGAGACATTATGCCAGAATTCCACAGCCTTATTCATATCACCTGCCGCAATAAGTGCACCGTTAATGGAGCCGATGGAAACACCGGCTATGGCATCAAAGGAGATGCGCATTTCACGCAGAGCCTTCCAGGCGCCTATCTGATAGGCTCCCTTACCGCCTCCGCCTGCCAGTACGAGACCGTATTTTTTAAAAATCATAGTTACACCGCCTTAATCAATATAATAAATCACTGATTATACTGTTTGAAAGGAGAAAGCCCTCGGGAGTGAGAAAAATCCTGTCTCCTTCTGTTTTAAGCAAGCCGATTTTTTTATATTTTTCCGCCTTTTCAAATAGAGCCTTGTCTAAGCACTTGCCATATCTCTCAGTGAATTTCTTCCCGTCGAGTCCTTCCCCGAGACGCAGGGAAAGCATAATATACTCCTCCTCACTGCCGCCTTCACCGTCACAGACAGGCTCCTTACCCGAAAGGAAATCCTCAAAGGAGCGGGAATAGTAAAACCTTTTTCCTTTATAATATGAATGTGCCGAGGGACCTATGCCTATATACTCCTCACACTGCCAGTATTTTGTATTGTGACGGCTGTAAAAGCCCCCGAGAGCGAAGTTGGAAATTTCATAATGGATGAAGCCCTCTTTTCTGAGCCTTTCCGAGGTGTGAAGGTACATATCAGCCACAGTATCCTCATCGGGTAAAGCTAGCTTTTCCTCGTCTCTTTCGAAGGGTGTCCCCTTTTCTATTTTGAGCATATAGGCACTGATATGCTTTACACCGAGAGAAAGGATAAAGTCAATGCTCTCGTCGAGACTTTCCGGAGTCTGATAGGGTACACCGAGCATAAGGTCGAGAGAAATATTATCTATGCCCTCATTTTTAAAGAGAGTAACCGCTCTTTTTATATCCTCTCTGCCCGAGGGCCTGCCGAGGATTTTTCTCTCTCTGTCCACCGCTGACTGCATACCCATGGAGACACGGTTGACACCGGCTCTTTTAACCTCTCGGACAAAGGCCTCATCAGTAGAGGAGGGATTACACTCCACGGTTATTTCCGCGTTTTCCCGTAAGCCGAAGCTTTCCCTTATGTAAGTAACTATCCTTCCTATTCTATCACCGCCGAAAACCGAAGGAGTACCTCCACCGAAATAGAGAGTGTCCACCTTTATACTTTTATCGGCATATCCCTCTAAAGCCGAAAGGACAGCCTTAAGGTAGCTGTCCTTTTGTTTTTCGTCACCTTTAAAGGAATAGAAATCGCAGTAAGGACATTTACTCGAGCAAAAGGGAATATGAATATATATTCCTGTCATACTGTTTTCCGATTTATTATCCGTTGTCGTCCAGCTTAAGAACCGCCATAAAGGCCTCCTGAGGTACCTCGACAGTACCGAACTGACGCATACGCTTTTTACCTTCCTTCTGTTTTTCGAGAAGCTTTTTCTTTCGTGTGATGTCACCGCCGTAGCATTTGGCGAGAACGTCCTTTCTCATAGCCTTGACAGTTTCGCGGGCAATAACCTTACTGCCGATAGCTACCTGAATGGGAATTTCAAACATCTGTCTCGGAATATGCTCCTTCAGCTTTTCAGCTATCTTTCTGGCACGGGACATAGCCTTTTCCGAATGGATAATAAAGCTCAGGGCATCGATAATGTCACCGTTGAGAAGGACATCCACCTTCTGAAGTGATGAGCGTCTGTATTCGAAAATCTCATAGTCAAAGGAGGCATAGCCTCTCGTTCTCGACTTAAGAGCATCAAAAAAGTCATAAATGATTTCATTGAGAGGAAGCTCATAATGAATATCCACACGGTCAGGTGTAATGTATTTCATATCCTTGAAAATACCGCGTCTGTCCTGACAAAGGTCCATAATGGAGCCTACATAATCGGCAGGAGAATAGATGTGAGCATTTGTAATAGGCTCCTCACAATAATCTATGCTTGCCTGCTCGGGATAATGGGTGGGATTATCGATTTCCACCACACTGCCGTCGGTCAGATGAATTTTATAAACAACCGAGGGAACAGTAGTCACAAGGTCGAGATTATATTCCCTTTCCAGTCTTTCCTGAATAATTTCCAGATGCAAAAGGCCGAGGAAGCCGCAGCGGAAGCCGAAGCCGAGTGCGCCTGAGGTTTCAGGCTCGTAGGAAAGAGAAGCATCGTTAAGCTGCAGCTTTTCCAGGGCATCACGCAGAGCCTCATAATCAGCGCCGTCAGCGGGATAAACACCGCAGTAAACCATAGGATTAACCTTTCTGTAGCCGGGCAGAGGCTCTGAAGCCAAATTCTGCACCTTGGTTACGGTGTCACCCACCTTAGCATCACGGACAGTTTTAATGGAAGCGGTGATGTAGCCTACCTCACCTGAGGAAAGCTCCTTACAGGGCTCGAGTCCCGTAGCTCTCATATAGCCTACCTCGACTACATTGAACTCAGCACCCGTAGCCATCATACGCATAGTCTCACCGGCTCTGAGGGTACCTTGCATAACACGGACATAAACTATAACACCCTTATAATTATCGTAAACTGAGTCAAAGATAAGTGCCTTAAGAGGTGCCTTATCGTCACAGTCGGAGGGAGCGGGTATATCTGAAACGATTCTTTCCAGCACATCTGCCACATTTTCGCCTGTTTTTGCCGAAACTCTCGGGGCGCCCATACAGTCCAGACCGATAACCTCCTCTACCTCAGCGGCTACTCTGTCGGGCTCGGCTGCGGGAAGGTCGATTTTATTGATTACGGGAACGAGCTCCAGGTCGTGGTCAAGGGCAAGATAGGTATTGGCGAGAGTCTGTGCCTCGATACCCTGAGAGGCATCAATGATAAGCACTGCACCCTCACAGGCGGCAAGAGAACGGGAAACCTCATAGTTAAAGTCAACATGACCCGGGGTGTCAATGAGATTGAGCTCATATTCCTCACCGTCCTTAGCCTTATAGTTAAGCTTTACGGCATGAGCCTTTATGGTAATTCCTCTTTCTCTTTCCAGGTCCATATCGTCCAGAATCTGATCGGACATATCTCTTTTAGCCACAGAATCGGTTATTTCCAGAAGTCTGTCGGCAAGAGTGCTTTTGCCGTGGTCGATATGAGCTATTATGGAAAAGTTCCTTATGTTTTCTTTTTTAGAAGCCAAAAAATCACCTCGTACGGGGTAAAATAATATAATAATGTATTTTAGCATAAAATATAAATTTTGGCAAGAGTTTTAGACACAGAAAAACCGCCACGGAGCACCGTGACGGTATATATTCGGTATTTATTTTGCCGCCGTAGTCGCCGCTGTGGTGGTTACGGGATTTTCTCCGGTAATCTTGGTAGACTCGGGAGCGATGATGCCGATGTAGCTCTGACCGGGATTTACCTGTAAGGGAGCGCCTGTGCTGTCAAATACCTGAATGGTATCGCCCTCTGTGGGCTTGGTCCAGGTGATTTTCTGGCTCTTACCCATAGAGATATAGTAGCCGTCACCGCCCTTAAGCTCGACCTTCATAAGGTAATTGTCCTTATGCTTTTTCACATCGGTTTCGAGAACGAAAACATTGGTGTAATTAAGCTGATCACCGCTGACACTGTCTCTGTGGACAGAGCCGTTATGCTGTTTGAGATATACCTTCTTTTCAGCATCGTAGGTGAAGGTGCTGTAGTAGGACTGGGAGAAGTTAAGTCTTACCTTATCGCAGTTAGTGTCTCCCGATGCTACAGCCTTACCCTCCTCGCGGAAGTTAAATATGGGGACATTTTTACCCTCGCTGTAATCGGTTCTGATTTTTTTGCTTTCGAAAACCTTGGGGATATTCTCGCCCTTGACATAGGCGGTGTGCTCCTTGCTGTATTTCTGCAGTCTCGCTGAGTCTCTGCCGAAAAGGTCGGTGATGTAATTAGCCGCACCGTTAAAGTAGTCAATGCCGAGTCTCTCGAGTGTGGGTGTACCGAAGGTTTCATTACTGCCGAAGCAGATATAAACTGCGTCAAGACCGTAGGCAAGAATGGGATAATAGTAGCGGCAGGAGCGTATGGAGCAGACATTTGGGATTTTCGTGTAGTCGCCGTAGACAGCCATCATTCGTGTGATACCGCCCTCAACGATAACCTCAAACATAAGGTCAGCCTTACTTACACCGTACTGGGGAAGAGCGGCTCGGACATTATTTATCATAATAGCCACAGGTCGCTTGCCGTAGGCCTCCTTGCTGAGAGTGGCAAGACCTGTAAGTCGGTTAATCTGCTCGGGGGCAACGGGAGCGGCTGTGGTAGCAGGCTCCGTGGTAGTAACGGGTGCCGTGGTTTCCTCCTCGTCCTTTCCGCCGCAGGCAGTAAGACCGAAAAGCATTATAACCGCAAGTAAAAGTGCTACAGTTCTTTTTAAGACAGTTTTATTTTTCATTTCTCTTTCTCCTTTAAACTGCTTATTTTAACATAGTATACCACTATCACTTGATAATTTCAACCAAAAACATACAAAATATACTAAAAAACTACAAAAAAACAAGAGAGCCGTCCGCTCTCCTGCTTCATATTATAACTGAATCAAAGCTTAGTATAGGTTACATAATACACATTTGGTGTCTTTACACCTGAGCTTTTAAGAGCAGTCTTGAGAAGCTTGGCAGTTTTCTTATTCTCTGCCATAAACTTGATGCCCTTCGCTGTTTTACTGAATGCCTTTTCGCCTATTTCGGGTGCTTTCTTTGTATTTTCAAAGGTAACCTTCTTAAGCTTTTCACAGCCGTAGAAGGCTTCCTCACCTATTATCTTAACATTTTGGGAAATGATGAAGGATTTGAGGGATTTACACTTATAAAATGCACCTGTTTTGATTTCTTTTATGTTCGCTCTGTAATAAACATTAGTGAGCTTAGTACAGCCCTTAAAAGCAAAGGCGCTGATGATTATCTTTTTAACAGACTTGGGAAGATAGACCTTTTTAAGTGCCGTACAACCTGAGAAGGTATACATCTGGATATTCAGCAGTTTGCCGTCGTTATCCTTGAAGACAACCTTGGTAAGCTTTTTACAGTTTGCAAAAACTGCATTGCCGTCTTCGTCGCCAAGATTTTTCAAACTTGCAGGCAGTGTCACTGAGGTAAGACCTGTTTTAGAGAAGGCACTGCCGCCGAT
>JAFSDF010000200.1 GCA_017436375.1 Clostridia bacterium
AAATATACATCTGTATACAAAAAAGAGAGCCTAACGCCGGCATCCCATAAGGCAGTATTTCTTTAAAATGTGAAATAATTTCACAATAACGCGTTAAAAATCACCGATATGCGTCAGCATTATCGGTGATTTTCGCCTTTTCTTGCAAAGTTATTTCGCATTTTAAAGTGCTTCGCAGTTTCGTAAGAAATGAAAATTTCTTGTATTGAAGCCACAAAACGCAGCAAGGCTGTCGCCTTGCGAGGCTTTTGACAATAATACAGGGGATTTTTTTCGAGAAACAAATACTGCCTTATGGGATGTCGGCGAAGCTCCCCACATTTTTCTCACTTTCTGCACTTATCAATACTCGGATTAAAGGCATAGAAATTCTTTTCATTCATCTTATCCGTTGCTATCCGTAAGCCCTCGCCGAAGCGCTGATAGTGTACTACCTCTCTTGCCCGGAGGAACTTAATGACATCGCACACATCGGGATCATCCACCAGACGGAGAATGTTATCATAGGTCGTTCTCGCCTTCTGCTCTGCCGCCATATTTTCGTGAAGGTCGGTAATCACATCGCCCTTGGACTGCAGATATGCCGCAGTAAAGGGAACCCCTGCCGCAGAAGCAGGATAAACTCCCGCCGTATGGTCAACGAAATATGCATCAAAGCCGTTTTTCTTGATTTCCTCGGGACTGAGGTTTCTCGTAAGCTGATAAACTATGGTACCTATCATCTCGAGATGGGAAAGCTCCTCCACACCTATGTCCGTAAGAAGTCCCTGAAGCTCACCCCAGGGCATAGCAAAGCGCTGACTCAGGTAGCGCAGGGATGCGCCCAGCTCACCGTCAGGGCCGCCATACTGGCTTATGATGATTTTAGCATATAAAGGGTTAGTTTTTTTGATATTGATAGGATACTGCAGTATTTTTTCATAACAGAACATCAGCAATCACTCCCGCTGTTTATCCAAGGGAAAGGTCCTTTAAGCCATCTGGCACCGTAACCGCTGTCAGTAGTTATGGGACCGTATTTACATTCGTATTCTCTTAAAAGCTCACGGTATTTTTCCGCATATCTGTTAAGAAGCTCTGCCGCCTGAGTGTCGCCGCAATGAGTATCAAGATACAGATGAAGCTCCCACATAGCAAAGCGCACGGACATAAGTCTGTGCTTCAGGCTGTTTTTCATATTTGTCATCTCACACACCCCACAAAAGGAAGGTCAAGACATGGAAAAAGCGTTCCCGCACAAAGGCCCTTTTCTGCCGTGTATACCTCTGACCACTGCTGAAAGGGTACATAAGCCATAGCAAGGACCGTGTTTCGGGGCAAAGAGCTTCTGTCACAGCATTTTATGTCACCGCAGGACATATCGCTTCTGATGCAGGCCTCATAACCGCAATCATTATAGTCCATTTTCCTCACTCCTTATAAATATTGACAGCTCGCACTGTCAATACCATACTATTCGTCAGTGAAAATAAAGGTTACACAGTAAATACAGAACGCATATTTTTACATAAAAAAATTCTGTAATGCCAAACACATTACAGAACTCTTAATAATTCTATCAAAAAAAGAAACTCAGTCTTCTTTTCCCACAAGCCAATTGAGAGATACTCCGAGTACATCGGCAATAGCTACGAGCTCATAGTCACACACGCCTCTTATCTGACCTTCAAGCTTTGACAAGCCTGAAGCGGTAAGCTCTACACCTCTGATCTGAAGCTGAGTGAGAAGATCAACCTGCTTGATACCGAGTTCCTTTCTCTTTGCTTCAATTCTCGCTCCTACGATGTTTTTTTCACCGAGAGCCTGTTTTCTGATACGCATTTCATTCACACCTTATTTTGTAATTATTAAAATCTCTTAAAACTCCTTTAATATGATAACACAGTGAAAATTTTATGTCAAGGTCGATTATGTCAGTTATCAATACAAATATAATGTCAAATAGTAATTATCTTAGGTATATTTGATGTAATTTTTTTCCAAAAAGCTCTTTTAATCCTGTTTTTTTGTGCTATAATGATTTATCGACAGAATACATTATCATTTTTCTGCCCTGTTCAGATAGTATAAATGAAGGAGTTGTTTAAAATGAGCAATACTCTCGAATCAAGAAATCTAACCATGCTGATGGACTTTTACGAGCTTACCATGGCAAACGGTTATTTCACCAACGGTATGAAGGACAAGATCGTTTACTTCGATATGTTCTTCCGCAAGGTACCCGATAACGGTGGCTTCGCTATTATGGCAGGTCTCAGACAACTGACGGATTATCTCAAGAACCTTAAGTTCACACAGAAGGATATAGAGCTTTTCATCAGAAAGGGCTTTAACGAGGACTTCATCAATTATATGAAAAATTTTAAATTCACCTGCGATGTATGGGCTATTCCCGAGGGTACACCCATTTTTCCCGGTGAGCCTATAGTAAAGGTTAAAGGACCTGTTATCGAGGCACAGCTTATCGAAACCATGCTGCTTCTGACCATCAACCATCAGAGCCTCATCGCTACCAAGGCAAACCGTCTGAAAAGAGCCGCCGGAGACCGTGCAATTATGGAATTCGGCTCACGCCGCGCTCAGGGCTATGACGGAGCAATTTACGGTGCCAGAGCTGCTTACATCGGCGGATGTGACGCTACAGCCTGCACCATCGACGAAAGAGATTACGGTGTTCCTGCCGTAGGAACTATGGCTCACTCCTGGATTCAGCTTTTCGGTGATGAGCTTGAGGCCTTCTGCGCCTATGCCAGACAGTACCCGGACAACTGTACTCTCCTCGTAGACACATATAATGTACTCAAATCCGGCATACCCAATGCCATAGAAGCATTTAAAAGAGAAGTTCTTCCGCGAGGCTTCAGGCCCAAAGGAATCAGAATCGACAGCGGTGATATCACCTATCTTTCCCGCAAGGCACGACAGATGCTCGACGAGGCAGGCTTCCCCGACTGCAAAATCGTAGCAAGTAACTCTCTGGATGAAATCATCATCCGTGATATGCTCATTCAGGGTGCACAGATCGACTCCTTTGGTGTGGGTGAAAGACTCATCACTGCCGCATCAAACCCCGTTTTCGGCGGCGTTTATAAAATCGTAGCCGTAGAGGAGAACGGTGTACCCGTACCCCGAATAAAATTAAGTGAAAATGTACAGAAAATCACTACTCCCTGTGCAAAAGAGGTTTACCGTCTTTTCGATAAGGCTACCTCTAAGGCCATCGCCGATGTTATTACCTTACAGGGTGAAGAAATCGATGAAAGCAGGCCCTATGAGCTTTTCGATCCTAACTACACATGGAAAAGAAAGACCGTTACCAACTTTATTGCCAAGCCTCTGCTGGTAAAAATCTTTGACAAGGGCGAATTCTGCTACAATAATCCCGACATCAAGGAAATAAAGGACTACTGCAATGAGCAGGTAGACACCCTGTGGGATGAAGTGAAGCGTTTCGAAAATCCTCACACCTACTATGTGGATCTTTCTCAGAAGCTCTGGGAAGAAAAAAAGCGTCTGCTTGACGAATATGCTAAGAAAGGCAACGGCTGAAATTGAGAGTTCTCGAATACATCATACCCGAAGAATTTAACGGTAAAACTGTAGAAAGCTTTCTTCGCGGCCACATAAAAATGTCTTTGGCACTCTTTCGCTCACAGAAAAGAGTGCCAGACGGTATAACCCTTAACGGAGTACACGCACGCTCCATAGACAGGCTGCATAAGGGAGACATACTCAGAGTAAGCATACCCGACGACGAAAAAACCTCTCTTGTCAGCGACTATCCTCTGGACATCATTTACGAGGATGAGGATATTCTGATTATCAATAAGCCCGCTGAGCTTCCAATGCACGAAAGCCATAATCATCAGGGAGACACTTTAGCCAATGCAGTGGCAGGCTATCTCACAAAAAAAGGAATGCCGTCTGCTTTCCGTGCCGTAGGCAGACTGGATAAGGGCACCTCAGGTGCAGTCCTGTGTGCTCTGAACACCTTCGCCGCATCTAAGCTTTCAGGTAAAGTAGAAAAGGAATACTTAGCCGTACCTACAGGAAAATACACGGAAAAGGGTACCATTGACAAACCCATTTACCGTCCCGATCCTATAAAAACCTACCGCACAGCCGATGACAGAGGAGACAGGGCCGTAACCCATTTTTTCCCTATAGAGTGTGGCGAGGATTACTCTCTTTTACTCATTAAGCTCGAAACAGGCAGGACACATCAGATAAGAGTGCATTTCGCCTTTAAGGGCACTCCCCTTTACGGTGACACCATGTACGGCACAGCAGACAAGGACATAAGCAGACAGGCTCTGCACTGCAGAAGTCTTACCTTTATTCATCCCGTGACCGGCGAAAAAATGACCTTTGAGGCGGAAATGCCCGAGGATATGAAAAGACTTCTCGGAAGACTGAGAAAAGAATAATACATTAACCGCTGTGCAAATTGTACGGCGGTTTTTCTTCGTTTACGGCTTTAAATTTACGAGGAGCAAGGAATAAGGCGGGGAGCCAAGCCCCTGTGAACAGGGAATCACGGCACTCGCAGAGCACCGTGATTGACCGTTTACGGTCGCTTGGCTCCCCCAACTCCCGCTGCCGCGTAAAAATTAAGGCAGTTTTTCTCCGAAAATAAAATAAAGGCGACAAAAGCTCTTGAAACTTCCATTTCTTTTTGCTAAAATTACGATGATATAATTTGTTTAAAGGAAAGTGATAATATGAAAGCCATTACAGGAGGCAAAATTATTCTCAAGGACAGAATCACTGAAAGCTGTGCACTTCTTTTTACCGATAAAATCGAAGGCATAGTTCCTGACTCTCTTATCCCTGCCGATGCTGAAATAATCGATGCGAAGGGTGGCTATGTGGCCCCGGGTCTTATCGACTTGCATATTCACGGCTATTTAGGCAAGGATGTGTGTGACGGATCGGAGGAAAGCATACGCACCATTTCTGAGGGGCTCCTTGCAAACGGTGTTACAGGCTACCTCCCCACTACCATGACCGAGGATTTGTCCGTTATCCGTAAAGCCTTAGAGGTTTGCAGAAAGCTTAAGGAAGAAAGCAAAAGCTGGAACGGCAGCACAATTTTAGGCTGTCACGCAGAGGGTCCCTTCATCAGTGAAAGCAAGAAGGGTGCTCAGGATCCGAAATATATTCTTAAGCCCGATGCCAACTTCGTAAAGGAATATGCTGACATTATAAAAACAATCACTCTCGCCCCCGAGGAGGACACAGAGGATTTCTCCGCTATCCGTGAAATATGCCGTGATACCGATGTGGTAATCTCTATGGGACATACCTCTGCCGACTACGAAACAGCCATGGCAGGTGTAAATGCGGGTGTGAAGCACGCTACTCACCTTTTCAACGCTATGACTCCCATTCAGCACCGCGCTCCCGGTGTAGTAGGTGCGGCTCTGAACAGCGATGTAAGTGCCGAGGTTATCGTGGATACCTTCCATGTGGATGCGTCACTTTATAATATGCTCTGGAAACTCAAGGGCAGAAAACTTTGCTTTATCACTGACTGTCTGCCGGCAGGAGGTCTTCCCGAAGGCGAATATACTCTCGGCGGACAGAAGATTATTTACAAGGGCATCGTGTGCCGACTCGAGGACGGAACCGTAGCCGGAAGCGTTCTCCACCTCAACAGAGGTGTATGGAATGTCTTTACCAATTCCGATATTCCTCTTTACGAATGTGTAAACTGTGCTTCCCTTAACCCTGCGACAGTCATTGGTATGGATAAAACCAAAGGCTCTCTCGAAGTAGGTAAGGATGCAGACATCATAATTACAGACAGTTCTTTTGAGGTACAAAAAACCATTATAGCAGGAAAGATTAAATATGAAGCTTAAAGTGACCGCTATACTCAGTCCCGTTCTTCACGCATTTCATTTGTTATCCGTGAAATGTGCGAAATAACCGAGAAAAACGGACAGATGCAGTTACAGTCGTAAAAAAGGACTGCACCAACACCGTATAGGTAAATCCGTTACATCGGCAAGTCTTACCGAAATCAGATAAAGAATAAAACCATTGTATGATCGAATAAAGTCATACAATGGTTTTGATTTTTTATAAGCTTTTTTATTTGAAGGGAAACAGCTTTCTGAATTTTTTCTGCCAGACACGCAGATAAGTCGTCACAATCCTTGTAAGTGCTATATCGAAAAAAGCAAAGGTTATGTTTCCGAGAATGAGCACTACAGGTAGCATATATTCAGCTAAAAAGCCTGTTTCGCCCTCAAGCCCCATAAGCTCATCAAAGGGCATACCGAGTACCTTTATAAGCACCGCATAGGACGCTAACATTGACACATTGAATACAGCAAACTTAAGAATGTATTCAGGCACCTTCGGAAGCCTGCTTTCGAGAACTGCCTTTAGGATGGGGTAATATCCGAAAAACGCCGTATAAAGCACTGCCGCTTCCTTATTCGGTACCAGCATAAGCGAAAGGATGCTTACAGCCGCATAAATACCGAAGGCCCATTTTTTGTCCAGCTCGATTACGCTGAACATTACGAGCATACCTGCCATAGCGGGAAGAGCGTAAACGAAAATTTCCAGTGCCGTAGGCATCAGTATCACCACAGATAAAGCCGTTATCATACCGCCCACAGCAGTTTTTCCACTCTGACTCATTCTCTCACCTCAGCAGCAGGGTATAAGATCGCCGCCCATACATTCACAGCAGCAGTCAGCACAGATTAAGCCCTGACAGATGTCACAGCCGTCGCAGTTATCCCCTGAGCGGTGGCTGTTTCTGCTCTGCTGTGTACGGAAGCCGCCGCTTCTCTGCATATTCATATTTTCATAGGCGTGACGGTATTCCGCATTTGACGGATCCATTTTATAAGCCATTGAGAAATAGGTATAAGCCTGATCTGTCCAGCCTCGCTTATAATTGATCTGCCCCTTAAGGTAATACCACTGTGCATCACGGAAGCTTCTGTCCATTCTCTCCAGTGATTCTTCCGCCTCCTGAAGGCGATTCTGCTGCATCAGGTCCTTTACCTGCTGATAGGTATTATAGCTGTACTGTCCGCTGTAGCCGGGGCCCGAATAGGAGGAATCACCTCTGTTGCCGCTGATAATGGCATCGTAGGCTTCATTGATTTCCTGCATTTTTTTATTGGCATTTTCAGCTAAGGGGCTGTCAACGAAGCGGTCAGGATGGTATTTTTTTGCAAGCTCTCTGTAGGCCGCCTTTACCTGCTCCTGTGTGGCACTTCTGGGCACGCCGAGCACTTCATAAGGATCTCTCATTTTTTCACTTTTCCTTTCAAAATATCATTCATAGTGTTTTCCGTTCCCTCATAAATTATGTTTTCCACAAGAGGTGTCAGACTTTTATTTTCTATTTCACTGTAAGCCTCACTTACTATGGCAAGGCTCATATTAAGGCTCTTTTTTATTCCTTCTTTGACCTCATCGGAGGGTTTAGCCGTAAGTGAGTATTTGTTTACAAAAACATTGTAGCTTTTCTTTTTTATATCCTTTTCTATGTCGTCGAGAGCATCGCACAGGTAAACGAATTTACCCGTGCCGTAGCCGAAGCGATAGATGCTTTCACTGCCGAACCCGTAATCGAGCAATCTTCCCAGAGCGTCGGCTGAGCTGTGAGCCGCCCTGTCAGGTGAGTCCGTGCCGCTTTTTTCGGTAGCGGACTGCTCCTTCATAGCACCCTCGATTATCTCTGCCGCCTCAGGATAAAGCCTTTTAGCCTTTCTGTATTTAAGCAGAGCATAAGGCAGGATAAAATACATTAAAAGCCGTCTGAAAAAAGTGCCGTCAGCGATGTTATCCCTCACCTTAAAGTAAAACATCATCATCGAAACGGCGGCGGCATACCTGAGCTCCTCCTCACCGTTCTGACAGTAATTACACTTTTTGGTCGGATTATATGGACATCTGCCGCCCTTAAAAGTGGGTATCCTACCTGCGAAGGATAATCTGCACAGAGCGAAAAAGGTCAGGTCATAGCTCAAGGTAAGTGCAGACAGCACACCGAAGCTTTTACGCATACTCCTGCACAGAGAGCAATAAATACCGCGGTACACCTCATATTCCTTTACCTTCATTTCGGGCTTATTAACCCGCACATAACCGAACATCTTTTTCCCTCATAAATCATTATTAAATAGTATTATACACCAAAATAAAAACATTGTAAACCATATTATATGCTTAACTTAAAAAATAAATAAGGTTGATTATTTTCTTTTTATATACTATAATGTAGTCAAGAAAATTAAAGTGAGGTTAACATTATGTCTGTTATCAAAAAAGAAGCCTACTTCATTTCCTCCACGGGAATAAATAAAATCCGCACCTGCATCTGGCAAAAGGAAGACACGGAATATAAGGGTGTGTTTCAGATTGCCCACGGTGTCAGCGAGCATATCGACCGTTATGACGAGTTCGCCCGCTGTCTTGCCGAGGAGGGCTATGTGGTATGCGGCAACGACCATTTAGGTCACGGAAAGAGTGTAGATTCCTTCGAGGACTTCGGCTTTTTCGCAGAGGAAGACGGCGACAACCGTATGATTGATGATATGCACATTCTCTATTCCATTATGCACAAAAGATACCCCGACCTGCCCTACTATCTTTTCGGTCACAGTATGGGCTCCTTCTGTGCCAGAGTTTATGCCTCTGCCTTCGGTGCGGAGCTTTCAGGTCTCGTTATCTGCGGTACGGGTGATCTGCCTCAGGCTATGGCTGTACTGGAGGAGCCCGTAAAGCTTCTGTGCAGAAAGCTCGGAGCGAGAGCTAAGGTGCCTGCCTCTCTTTTAGACAAGGTAAGCACCATCGGTATCAGCGGCGCCGAAACACCTAAGGACTGGCTCAGCTGTAACAGGGAAAATGTTATGGCCTACATAAACGATCCTCTCTGCGGTAACGATCTTAAGCTCGGCGGTGTGAGAGACATTCTTTCTCTCGCCAATACCTGCAGCAGTGCCGACTGGGCATCCTGTCTCCCCCCTGACCTTCCCGTGCTCATCATTTCCGGAGCCAAGGATCCCATCGGTCTTAACGGCAAGGGTGTAATCGCCGTCTGCGACAAATTAGAGGAGGCAGGAATCGAGCCGAAGGTTATTCTCTATCCCGGTATGAGACACGAAATCCTTAATGAGGACGAGAGAGAAAAGGTTTATGCAGACATTCTCGACTGGCTTAAGGATATAAATTACTGATATTACAGCTTTAATAATTTATAATCCTTCTGATATTGTTTTCACAGAAAATCCGTGTTAAAATTAAGCTATCAAATATCTCTAAGACGGAGGAAATACTATGAAAACGAGGAAATTTTTAGCTTTAGTTCTTTCACTTCTTATGCTTACAGGCATCTGCTCTCTCGCCTCCTCAGCTCAGGAGCCTCTGGCTCTCAGCGCAGGTCTTGACTCACTCAACGGGCAGTTTCTCCCCGGCCAGGGTCCCGAAACCGAGGGCCACGCCATCGACTACCGCTACTTTTCTCCCGTAAAAGAAAACGACAGCACCAAATACCCTCTCGTGGTATGGCTTCACGGTATGGGCGACGGTGCTTCTGAGGGCAGACAGGTAACTGCGCAGGAAATCGCCCTCTGGTCAAGCGCAGAATACCAGAGCCGTTTCAGAGAAACAGGCGGTGCCTTCATCATCGCTCCCCGTTCTCTCGAGGAATATGAGCTTTACTGGGATGACTGTCTCATTTATCCCCTTCGTGCCGCTCTCGACAGTTTCATCGCACAGCACAGGGATAACATCGACATCAGCAGAATTTATGTAGGCGGATACTCTATGGGCGGTAAGATGACACTGAAAATGGCTGTGGCTTATCCCGAATTTTTTGCCGCTGCCTTCCCCATCTGTCCTGCCTGGGTACCCGATGAGGCTGCCGCCTCACACTTAAAGGATATGCCCCTATGGCTCACCTCAGGCAAGCTCGATCCTCTCGTAGGCTATCACCGTATGGTGCTTCCTACCTGGAGAAACATTCTTTCGCAGACCAACATACCCGAGCTGTGCCGTTTATCGTCTCAGTCGGTAACTGCCCGTCCTAACGGTCTCCCCATCGCAAGTGCTCATTTTTCCTGGATAGCCGTAAATAACGATATGTTTTCAAATAAGAACGGAGATTATCCCTTTATGAAAACTGTGGACGGTGAAGGTAATGACATCACTCTCACCTATCCCGAGGGTATGATAAGCTGGCTTTCATCCTTCAGCAGTGATTACGACGGTGCACCTGCCACAGACAGCGGCAATGCCGAGGCGACTAATCCCAGTGCACATCTGACATTTTTTGAGGCATTTAAGGTGTGGCTGAATGAGCTGTTCGGGATGATTTTCGGTATGTTTAAGTAATGCTCGGATAAATAATAAGATTAAAAAAACTAAACATCCCCTGAACACTTTAAAATAAAGAAGATTATACTGAAAAATCCATTGTAAAAGTCAAAAATCAGACTTTTTACAATGGATTTTATGTTTTATATAAACTTTCAGGCTTTTTCGCTCAAGCCGCTCGGGCTCATACTTTGGCTCAGCGACGCCAAAGTATGCAAAGCGCCGCTTTCGCGGAAACAATCCGAACGAAGAAAAGTAACGGAGTAAGGTTTTTGGCTTCTTTTATGTAGCCTCCTTAGTCTGCCGTTTGGCTAAAAACAGCCTTTCTGCACTACCGTTATTTTCAGTTCTATGTTACTGCCTTACCGACAGAGAGAAGTCAGGCAGTGCTTTTTATTTTATGCTGTGCAGTGAAATCGCTGCCTTTGCTCCCTCATCGCACAGATATTTCGTCTGATGTATGCTTCGTCTCCTCAGGCACCTTCGCCCCGACAGTCGCTTCCCGCTCTGTCTGCTTTTCCGACAGGCTCTGCAGGAAAGGTCCGTAAAAAATTTTTTCTGAAAACTCAGCTCACATTTTATCGTTAAGTATACTTTATAAAGCTAAATACATATTTTGTTTTTTTACAGTCCTTTTGTTTGTTTTGTATTATTTTATTATCTTACCCATACACCACTCTGCCCATTTCTCTGTTTTATAGAATTTCCTGTACATAGAGTGGCCGTATTCTGTCCATCGGGTATATTTAACATCTGCACCGAGCTTTTCCAGCTCTGCTACACAGTAATCATCGCTGTCTGGTCTGACATTCATATCGTCGGCAGAATGAGCTACCCATAGGGGTGTTTCCGCTAATCTCTGAATATCATAAGCACCAAAATGACAGTCGAAATAAAGCCCGCCCATTACAGGCACAGCTGCCGCGAAATAGCCGGGGAAGTGATATGCGATGTGCCACACACAGAAGCCGCCGAAGGAGGTTCCTGCGATGTATATTCTTTTCCTGTCGAAATCATACGGCAATTCATCAATAAGCTTTTTTACGGATTTTATGTACCTCTGTATTAAAACATCACCGCCCCTGTTTGCACCGTAGGGAGCCTGAGGCATAAGTATATTGCAGTCGTATTTTGAAAGCTGTTTAAATAAGGGTATATGGTCAAAGATGTGTTTGATGTTTTCATTACCTAATGCGCCTGCACCGTGAAAGAGAACAAATAAAGGTCTGCCGGCCTTTTTACTCTTATGAAGGCGGAAGGGAAAGCACATTTCATTCTCTTTGTCGATATATCTGTAATTACCGCAAGGAAGCTTTACTATACCGTTATTATTCTTTTCACCGACAGCCTTGATCCAATCTTTTGACTTTCGTTCTTTTTTCTTATAATTATGATAATACTTATATGCTTTCATTATGGAATGGGGCATTTTTTCCTTTTTATCCGCAGAGGTCTGTGACATAATGTAAAGACAGCCGTCACTGCCCTCGAGCTGAATATTATTTAGATATGATTCATACCCTTCACGGACATTCTCCTTAAAAAGCTGACGGACAGTGTCAAGGTCACCTTCATCGAAGGTGATAAGCACTAAGCCTAAATCATAATCGCACTTCTCTGCATAAGGTTTAAAGGGTGTAATGTCACATAAAGTATCATCGATAAGGCAGCGGAATTTCAAATTGCTCATAAAATCACCCGTTTGTAGCAGTTTTTTACATTATAGCATACAGAGCAGGTAAAAACAACAGTATTTGGTTGTGATCGCTCTGTATTCTTTTATGAGGTTTTCCTCTTTGCGGACATACCTTATAGGTCTGATGGTTATGCGGATTACCAATGACCGCCCCTACGATTACGCACCGTTAATTCGGCGGTGTATCAATGCTTATCTCCCGAGGCCTCATTCGTCCGTTTAGCGTTACAATAGCACCATAGGTGCCACATCGCAAAGCCTCACCCTGAAAGGGGAGGTGGCACACGGAGTGTGACGGAGGGGTTATAATAGCACCGAAGGTGCCACATCGCAGAGCCTCCACTTTCAGGGGAGGTGGATTTGCCGAAGGCAAAGACGGAGGGGTTATAGCGTTTAGCACTTAAAGTGCGATGTATCACTTTTTCATTCCCGAAGTCTTTCACGGCATTCTGCATTCTGCATTTTGCATTCTGCATTAAAAAAACTGCCCTAAGGCAGTTTTTTTATATATGGCACGCGTCGTGGTCGTGATCTTCAATTTTGCCTACGATAGGCTCGGGATCAATACCCTGTCTCTTATAGTAGTCGGCAAGTGCAGCCTTGACAGCCTGCTCAGCCAGAACACTGCAGTGAATCTTTACTGCGGGAAGTCCGTCGAGAGCCTCAACCACTGCCTTGTTTGTAAGCTTGAGCACCTCGCTGATGGGCTGACCCTTGATCATATCCGTAGCGATGGAGCTGGTGGCGATGGCAGATGCACAGCCGTAGGTTTTGAACTTGACATCCACTACCACATCGTTTTCGATTTTAAGATACATTTTCATTATATCTCCGCACTTTGCGTTTCCGATTTCTCCGATGCCGTCTGCGTCGGGAATTTCACCCACATTGTGAGGATTGGTGAAATGCTCCATTACTTTTGCACTGTATTCCATTTATCTTGTCTCCTTTTATGCTTTTTCGTTTTCTAAAATATGCTCCCAGAGTGGTGACATCTGACGGAGTCTGTCTACGATGGGAGGTAAAACCTCGAGAATATAGTCCACATCCTCGACGGTATTGCTTTCGCTGAGGGAAAGTCTCAGTGAGCCGTGAGCAACCTCATGCTTGAGACCGATAGCTAAAAGCACATGGCTCGGATCGAGAGAGCCTGAGGTACAGGCACTGCCGCTGGAGGCGCATACACCCTGCATATCGAGCATAAGCAGCAAGCTTTCGCCCTCGATACCCTCAAAGCACATACTGAAGTTACCGGGAAGTCTCTTTTCTCTGTCACCGTTAATTCTCGAATGAGAGATTTTACTTGCTCCCTCGAAAAGTCTGTCACGCAGAGCAGAAACCTTCTTAGCATTTTCCTCTATGTTTTCACACATATCAGTGATAGCCACACCGAGACCTACGATGCCGGGAACATTTTCCGTGCCTGCTCTTCTGCCCTTTTCCTGTCCGCCGCCCTCGATGAGGTTAGGAAGGCGGATACCCTTTTTGCAGTAGAGTGCACCTACACCCTTGACAGCGTGGAACTTATGACCGGAAAGAGAGAGCATATCAATGTTCTGCTCCTTTACATCGATAGCCACATGGCCGACGGCCTGAACGGCATCTGTGTGAAAGAGAACACCCTTTTCCTTACAGAGCTTGCCGATTTCGGCGATGGGCTGAATGGTGCCGATTTCATTATTCGCATACATAACAGTAACGAGGCAGGTTTCATCGGTAATAGCCTTTTCCACATCCTCTACCCTTACGATACCGTTATCGTAAACATCGAGGTAAGTAACGGTAAAGCCCTGCTTTTCGAGAGCCGCCATAGTGTGAAGCACGGCATGATGCTCGATTTTAGTAGTAATCAGATGCTTTTTGCCCTTTTTAGCGCCAAGAGCCGCGGCGCCCTTGATAGCCCAGTTGTCAGCCTCGGAGCCGCCTGAGGTAAAAAAGATTTCATCCTTTTCGGCACCTAAAGCATCGGCTACCTGCTGTCTTGCCTTATCGACAGCTCTGAAGGCCTTCTGTCCTGTCTGATAAAGACTGGAGGGATTACCGTAAAATTCAGTCATATAGGGAAGGACCGCTTCAACAACCTTCGGGGAAACAGGAGTTGTTGCCGCATTGTCCGCATAAACATATCTCATTTCAAACACTCCAATTCTGTTTTTTCCAATGTAGTACTTCTTTCTGCCAGATCTCTGAGGGTTATTGAGCTGACGACTGAAATAGTCGCCTTGTATATCTCTGTCCAGATAAATGAGGTGACACAGTCGCAGTAATTTTCACACTTGCCGTTATCCTCAGCACAGGCCACGGGAGCAAGACTGCCTTCGGTAGCCTTCAGTATCTGCTCGACGGTAATATCCTCAGGCTCAGCCGTGAGATGATAGCCGCCCTTTGCACCTCTGACGGATTTGAGAAGTCCCTCTCTGACCAGAGCGCCGACTATCTGCTCGAGATATTTTTCCGACAGATGCTCTCTTTCGGCTATGTCCTTAAGGGAGACCGGACCGCCCTTTTCAGTATTGACAGCTATATCTGTCATTACACGAAGACCGTATCTGCCTTTAGTGGAAATTTTCATTTCAGCACTCCT
Organism: Clostridia bacterium; assembly: GCA_017436375.1. Lineage (GTDB taxonomy): Bacteria > Bacillota > Clostridia > Oscillospirales > Acutalibacteraceae > UBA6857. The sequence goes on from JAFSDF010000200.1 coordinate 14,628, forward strand.
TTCCTCGGGATTTTTTAAGAATTCCTACTTTATAAGTAGTATATCACTCTTTTTAATTCATAGCAAGCAGATATGAATTATTTCTTATAGAAATACAGGCAAAAACAGAGTAATTTTTTGTGCAAAAGGCACAAGCATATCCTGTTCTGACTCTTACGGACAGATTTGCATTAAACCGATGACATCGGCATAATCCGTCTCCCACGATACAAACTAAAAATATTACGGACATTGTTCGCGGAATACAGCAAAAAAGCGGTCACGGAACTTAGTCCGCGACCGCAATCTTTAATTATTCAATATTCATCATTCACTATTCATTGAGGAATATTATTCAGTTCTGAGTGCCTCTACAGGATCCTTGTTAGCCGCCATCCTCGACGGTACGAGACCTGCGATAAAGGTAAGGAACACACTTATCAGTATAAGTGCCACTGCCGCACCGAAGGGTAAAACAGCCGCCGCATCAGTTCCCGTAAAGTGTCTGAGTAAAATATTGATCGGGATTTCCAACAGCAGTGTGGTAATAATACCCAATATACCTGCCGATAGTCCTATGGTAAAGGTTTCCGCATTGAACACTCCGGAGACATCCTTTTTCGATGCACCGATAGCACGGAGAATACCGATTTCCTTGGTTCTTTCGAGAACGGAGATGTAGGTAATGATACCTATCATAATGGAGGAAACCACCAGAGAAATGGCTACGAAAACAATAAGCACATAGGTAACTATGTCAATGATCATCGTTACCGATGAAAGAAGGGCACCGACAGCATCCGTAGGCTGAATGGTATATTCGGGATGGTCATCTGCCGTAACCTGTTCATTGTAATAAGCGAACATTTCCTTAAGCTTATCCTTTGCTTCAAAGCTTTTCGGATAGAAGTAAATAGCCTTAGGTGTTTCAGCCGGCTGATAGCCTAAAACGCTCATCGTATTATCATAGGAGCGCTGTGCCGACACAGTGTCGATATATGCCTGCTTGAGGGCGATAACCTGCTCATCGGAAAGGAAGCCCTCGACTAATTTTTTCTGCAGCTCACTCATTGAGCCGAAGCCTATGGTAGAGGAAAGATTGATGTTTGAAATATCAATCTTTGAAATATCTATACCTTCCACAAGGCTCATAAAGGGAGCCAGATTGAGGTATTTGATGTCGATGTCATTAAGGTCGATGTCAGCCAGATCGAAATCATTGACATTAAGCTTTACAAAATCGAGACCGGTCAGAACATCCTTATCGGGAGAGGCGAGCTGCTCCTGAACTACCTGTGAGTTCAGTGTCTGCTCCAGAGCATAATCCATCAGCTCTGAGGTATAGCCTATACCGCCTGTACCTACAGCGATAAGGTTATCATCCTGAGGTCGGATAATACCGACTATGCTGATGTCCATACCCTGCTCATCGATTACCTTTCTCTGAAAGGCTTTGCTTGCACTCTTATTCTCCCAGAGGCCTGTTTTCTTATCTTTGACCATATACTGGCAGTTAAGAACGAGCTTATATTTGATATTGCAGATTTCCTCGTAGGTGTATTTTTCCTGGAGATCAGCATCCATACTGCTTCCCGTACCCAGAGAGCCCATAACCTCTTCCATAAACTTGCTCTGGTCCTTAAGACCGATACCGTGAAGAACAAATTCGTTTACCTCATTGTTTATGTCGAGAATTACCACTACCTCATTTTTGTTCTCGGGAAGTCGTCCGTAAATGAGATTATAGTTTTCGAGAAGCTCGTCGCCCTCACCGATAAGCTCATCCCAGATAGTGAGACTGGTACCGGTGAAGCTTTCAAACATATCGGTGGTTTCCGCACTGCCGCTGATTTCATTTATAACGGTATTGGGACATACCTGAATATAGTCGGGCGTATCCACTCTGTAAACATTAAGCGGTGTCTCATATATATACTGAATATCGTTACACAGCTCGTCAAACTCCTTCTGATTATCACCGATATATTTTTTGAAGGTGCGAAGATTGTTTGATGTCGCCTTGGAAACGAATGTGTTTACTACTTCGGCAATCATACCGTTTACATAGACATTTTCTCTGTCGTGGTCGAGATTATTCAGATTAGCCATACCCGACATAGAATTTATAACCGACTCGATGTCCACCGACTCATTTTCTATCGAAAGCGGGAAGGCCATAAGAGTGTCCGTCTGGACATTATCCACAAAATTCTGAATACCTGTGGAAAGAGCTATAACAAGTGCTATACCGATGATACCGATGGAGCCTGCGAAGGCTGTAAGGAAGGTTCTGCCCTTTTTGGTAGCAAGGTTACGAAGGCTGAGACCGAAAGCTGTGGAAAGACTCATAGAGGGCTTTTTACCCTTTTTCTTTTCCTCCTCTGCCTTCTGTTTTTCCAGTGCATAATCCTTCGGCCCGGGCTCGAAGGGATTAGTGTCACCTATCACCTTACCGTCAACGAAACGGATAATACGGTTAGAATAAGCCTCGGCAAGCTCAGGGTTATGAGTAACCATAATAATAAGCTTGTCTTTGGAGATTTCTCTCAGTATCTCCATAACCTGAACACTCGTTTCACTGTCAAGAGCACCTGTAGGCTCGTCAGCCAGCAGAATATCGGGATTATTGATAAGAGCACGGGCGATAGCCACTCTCTGCATCTGGCCGCCTGACATCTGATTGGGCTTTTTATGGATATGGTCCTTAAGACCTACCTGCTCGAGAGCAGCTATAGCTCTCTCTCTTCTTTCCCTTTTTGACACACCGGAAAGAGTAAGAGCAAGCTCTACATTAGCCAGCACACTCTGATGCGGGATAAGATTATAGCTCTGAAAAACAAAGCCGATTGAGTGGTTTCTGTATGTGTCCCAGTCACCGTCTCTGAAGGTTTTGGTGGATTTACCGTTAATAACGAGGTCACCGCTCGTATAACGGTCCAGACCGCCGATAAGGTTCAGCAGTGTGGTCTTACCGCAGCCTGAGGGGCCGAGAATAGAAACAAACTCGTTTTCTCTGAAATTTATGTTTATATTGCGCAGTGCCTTAACGGTGGTGTCGCCGGTCTGATAATCTTTAACTATATCCTTTAATATAAGCATAGATTACACCTCCTGTGAATTTTCTTCATTGTCTTCCTTTAACTGCCTTAGTCTGATTTTATTCCTGACGATTATGCCTATTGGAATAAGCATAAGACAGAACAGAATCACGAGAACGAAAGTGTAGTCGGCCTTAGGCTTGTAGATGATAGTGGGCATATAATCCTCCTCGGAGGTGTCTGCCACTGTGGCTCTTTCTCTGAAAAAGAGCTTATACAGCCATTCTGTAGCTTCATCTACAGTCATGGCATTTATATCATCCACCACACTCTGAATAAAGGATTCGGCAATTCCTTCCGTACCCTCGGGAAGCTGAAGTTCAGTATCGCCCATCATATCTGTACCTGAATCCATCAGAGTATCGATAAGCGAGGCATTATCAGGGTTCTTTAAGGTCTCTGCCATTATCCTCAGCAAGCTTATACACAGTGCAGGCATATCTGACTGAATACAGGTTACCGTGACATTCTGTCCGTTCACAGTTCTTTTACTCTGCTTTTCTACCGCAGTACCGAGTGATGCGAAGAAGGACACATCCACCGTCGGAAGAGCTATGCCCAGATCTGCGGAAGACAAGAGCTGTGTAAGAAGCTCGTTTAAGTTTATCTTATCCGTAACAGAGAAATCCAAGGTATTCTCCATACCGAGCTGTGAAAGAACAGCGGTAAGAGGATAAATAATATTTTTAATACAGAGATCGAAGCCTCCGCTTTCTACGAAGTAAATAAGATTGGGCAAAATCTCCAAAAGTGTATATACAGGCTTTTCAGTAAGACGGTCCAGCAGAGAAACCAAAGGATCGAGAAGCGCCTCTACACCCTTACCCTTACTGTAAAGAACCTTAAACTCCTCATGAGTTCTTATAGTAGAAGCCTCACAGCCCAGAGCCTCATAAATGGGAATGACAGCCGTGTTGTAGCCATTTGAGCCGTAAAAATCAACCGCATCAAAGAGGACTATTTTATCCTCTGCCAGAAGCATACCAAGCAGCTCCTGAAAGGGTGAAAGAGCAGATGCCAGAACAGAAACGAACTCACGCTTGTTTCCGTCTTTAATGCCGAGGTCAATGCCCTCATCGCTCACTGCACTCCACTTTTCATATCGTGAAAGAGCACTCGCTGCCCTGCCGAAGCCCTTGGAACGGATAGCCTTTGCTATACCCTCGGGCGAAACATCCAATCCGAGAAGCTGTGCGGCGGCGGCAATCTCCTCATTTTCAAAAGCACCAAAAAGAGTTTTAAATAAAACAGACATTGTCCTCGAGGAATAAAGCTCCTTTTTAATAATGGCGCCTACAGATTTTTCTTCACCCATTTCCGCCACAAACTGATCCAGAAGCTCGTCCACACCGTCGGCTACACGCTGATATTTTTCAGCGGTAAGATTAGGAGTGTATGTCACCTGGCCGGGAGTGAACTGCGGAAAGCTCCACTGACTGTCATTGATTACCGCACCGGTCTGATTAAGCAGAGAAATGAGAAAGGAAATAAGCTCATCGGTTTCTTTAGAGAATATGCCTGACAGCAGCTGTACGGTCTGTGCATCGGCCTGAGGAAGAAGCTGTGAAAGCGAGGACTGATTCATCTTAAGCGTATCGATTAACCAGCGCAAGAGAACTATCAGGGTATCAGCCTTATCTGCCGTTACGGTTCCGTCCTCATTGACCGTGCCGAGTGAAGCGATAAGCTGAAGATCGATAGGAGCCATAGGAATACCCGTCTGTGAAAGCATATCATTCATATTAAGCGTGAAATTCTGCGTGAAGCTTTCTGTATCAGAAAGGAAGGATGCGAAGGACTCGACGGGAATAACGGTAGCTATGTTAAGCACCTGAATACGCAAGGGACTCATAAGAGCCGCCACGGCACTGTCAAAGCCTCCGTTTACGAAATAATTGGCTATAGAGGGCAGCCAGGCGGTGAGGTTGTCTAAGGGAGCATCCAGCACCTTCTCCATATAAGATACAAGGTCATAGGCTATATTGTAAATCATTGAGCCCTTATTCTTTTCAGCCTGAGCATAAAAATCCTCGGCAGGAAGATAATCACTGCAGCCCATAGCCTTAAAGGTGGGAATAATGGCGGTTTCATAGCCGTTGGAGCCCTTGATTCCCACTAAAAGCGCAGGTGTATAGGAGCCTGAGCACAGCAGTGCGTAGAGAAGCTCCTCAAAAGGGGAAAACATCAGCTCCACTGCGATGGAAAATTCGCTTTTATCCGTAACATTCCACACCGCTCCCGTAAGGTCAACCTCTGACCAGGAGGAGTAGGCTGACAGCTTTTCAGCTACAGAAGGGTATCGGCTGAGCCTTCCGGCGAGACCGGCTACAGAGGTATTCACACCTACAGCGCCGAGAGAATCTCCCGCCTCGCTTTCGAGTGCCTTATATATACCGGTAAGTATCTGCGAAAGAGTCTTGTCCGAATAAAGCTCCTTAAGCACGGTTTCCTTTAAAGAGGTGTTCTGACTTTTCATAAAACCGTTTATCAGCCTGTCAGCCTTGGTAATGGTGGCCAAGGACTGCTCACGGGTGATATTGTCGGGATAGCTAACCAGTGCAAAGCAGGGAAGAACCGAAGCACTGAGCATTATCAGCGTAAGAAGCACAGATAAAAAACCCTTTACTGCTTTTTTTGTGTTCAAATCATTCACCTCTCCTTTCTTCATTTTCCATAACATCAAACAGCTTTTTAAGAAGTCTGACAAACTCAAAAGAGTCTTTCTCTCCTAGTTTTTCAATAATACCGAGAGAATTTTTAATGGTGGCTTCCTTGAGCTCTTTACTGTAGGAGCTTCCTTTTTCTGTTATCTCGATTATTGCACTTCTCTTATCTATCTCATTCTGCTGTCTGAGAATGTAGCCCTTACCCTCGAGGGCCTTTATGATGGCAGAAAGTCTCGCAGGAGTGAAATCCGTATACTCCGAAAGCTGTGAAGGAGTACTCATTCCTCCCATTTCATCGAGCACCACCAGAAACAGATCCTCGCCCTTAAGCAGCAGCTTGCGGTTAGTAAGCATATTTCGTTTTTCCATAACGCTGAGCGTTTCAAGTATCTCTCTGGCCAGCATAGCCGTACTCATCTAAAAAAGCCCCCTTCTACCCCATTATTTAACACTGTTAAATAATATATCACAGTGTACGGATTTATTCAATAGTTAATTTGCATTTTCGCACAAATCTATGATTTGTTAAAAAAAACACAATAAATATTTGTTACTTAGGTTAATTTGCATATATAGTCCGACATTAAAAGTATATTTATATACCCTAAATGAAGCTTAAAATATTTAACACTGTTAAATATTTTTTATTTTCAGTCATTCTGTTGACAAAATTATCGCTTGCGAATATAATATTGTTAGCAAACTAACAGTTCGCATACTAACTAAAGGAGATTCCTATGAAAAAAAGAAAAATAGGCTTCGAGCTTCACCGTTCCTCCCGTATAGTAAAAAGGTATATGGATAAGGACGCATCCAAAAGCTACGTAGAAAAAATAACAGGTACACACGGCTGGGTAATAGGTTATCTTTACAATAACCGCCACAGAGATATTTTTCAGAAGGATTTCGAAAAGGAATTCAATATACGGCGCTCCACAGCCAGCAAGCTTCTGTCTCTGATGGAAAGCAACGACCTCATAAAGAGAGAAAGTGTACCCTATGATGCGAGACTCAAAAGGATAGTCCTCACGGAAAAGGCTCTGGAGGTGCAGTGCATAGTAGAAAAAGCCTTCGCAAAAATGGAAGAAAAAATCAAAGAAGGCATAACCGATGAGGAGCTTGAGATATTCTTCCGCGTCCTGGATAAGGTAAATAAAAATATGGAAAGGAATGACAGCGAAAATGATTAAACGGCTTTCAAAGTGCATAAGAGAATATAAGACTCTCACTCTGCTCACTCCCCTCTTTATGTCCCTCGAGGTCTCTATGGAGGTATTCATCCCTATGCTTATGGGTAAGCTTATCGATAACGGTATTTATAAAACCGACACGGATTATGTGGTAAAAATTGGTCTTTTGCTTCTCGTGCTCTGCTCCTTCAGCCTTTTTGCAGGTGTAGCGGGCGGCATCACGGCTGCCAAAGCCTCCTCCGGCTTCGCAAAAAATCTCCGCCACGATATGTTTCATAACATTCAGGGCTTCTCCTTCGCAAACATAGACAAATTCTCCACCTCAGGTCTCGTAACAAGACTTACCACGGATGTCACCAATCTGCAGAACTCCTTTCAGATGATTATCAGAATAGCAGTACGCTCTCCCGCTATGCTGCTTTTCTCTCTCGGTATGGCTCTTTCCATTAATCCTAAGGTTTCTCTGGTTTTTGTAGGGATTATCCCCTTCCTTGCCCTGGCTCTCGGCTTCATCGTCTCCAAGGCCCACCCCATTTTCAAAAGAGTTTTTAAAACCTATGACAGGCTCAATAATGTAGTCAATGAAAATCTCCACGGCATCAGAGTGGTAAAATCCTTCGTAAGAGAGAACGAGGAAAAGAAAAAGTTCGGCGCAGTATCCGATAAAATCTATTCTGACACAAAAAAAGCCGAGGGCATCATCGCCTTCAATTCCCCCGTTATGCAGTTCAGCTCATATCTGTGTATGATCCTTATCGCCTGGTTCGGTGCTAATCTTATCATAAAGACAAACGCAGTGGATATGACTACCGGCGACCTTTTCTCACTTATCAACTACACTATGCAGATTCTGATGAATCTGATGTCACTTTCTATGATTTTTGTTATGCTCACTATGTCCCGTGCCTCGGGCGAAAGAGTATGCGAGGTTCTCAACGAAAAAAGCGACCTACACAGCCCCGAAAATGCTCTTTACGAGGTTGCCGACGGCAGTGTGGAATTCATCGGTGCAGGCTTCAGCTACTCCTCGGACAAGGATAAGCTCTGTCTGAAGGATGTAAACATAAAAATCGAAAGCGGTGAAACCGTAGGCATCATCGGCTCCACAGGCTCATCGAAAACCACCTTTGTTCAGCTTATACCCCGTCTCTACGATGTTACGGAGGGCTCTGTAAAGGTAGGCGGCAGGGATGTAAGAGAATATGATCTGGACACTCTCAGAAACGAAGTGGCTATGGTACTGCAGAAAAATGTTCTCTTTTCGGGTACCATAAAGGAAAATCTCCGCTGGGGCAACGAAAACGCTACCGATGAAGAGATGCTTGAGGCCTGCAGACTTGCACAGGCTGACCCCTTCATCAGTGAAATGGAGGAGGGCTACGACACCTACATCGAGCAGGGCGGCACCAATGTCTCCGGAGGACAGAAACAGAGAATCTGTATCGCCCGTTCTCTGCTGAAAAAGCCAAAAATCCTCATCTTAGACGACTCCACCAGTGCCGTGGACACGAAAACCGATGCCCTCATCAGACAGGCTTTCAGAGAATACATCCCCGAAACCACCAAAATCATCATCGCACAGAGAATCTCCTCCATCGAGGGTGCAGATAAAATTATCGTACTCGATGACGGTAAGGTTGCCGCCTTCGGCACTCACAGTGAGCTTCTCGAAAGCAGTGAAATTTACCGTGAGGTTTATCTCTCACAGACGAAAGGAGGAGAAGACAATGAGTAATACCCGTCCCCCTCAGGGAAAAACACCTCCCCGTATGCCCGTAAACCGTCACGGCGGAACTCCCGTGAGAATGAAGGGTGAAAAGCTTGATTTCGGCGTTATAAAGAGGATTTTCTCCTATCTCGGTACGAAGCAGAAATTCCTGATGCTTACGGTTATAATCTGCATCTTTCTTTCAAGCGTGGCCACCATCTTTTCCTCACGCTTTCTGGGCTCGGTTATCGATGACCACATCACACCTATGCTCGAAAGCGGCTCTGCTGACTTCACTCCACTGATAATCACTCTTTTAAAAATGGCGGGGATTTTCCTCATCGGTATCGTGGCCACCTTTACCCAGAACCGCATTATGGTAGTGATTTCACAGTCGGTACTGAAAACAATCCGCGACGAAATGTTTGCCCACATGCAGACCTTACCCATAAAATACTTTGATACAAACAGCCACGGTGACATTATGAGCCGCTACACAAATGACATCGATACTCTCCGTCAGATGATTTCTATGACCATCCCGCAGGTTATCTCCTCAGTCGTCACCATCGTTTCTACCTTTGTAGCCATGCTTACTGAAAGCATACCGCTGCTTCTGGTTGTTCTCGTCTGCATTTTCTGTATGATTACCGTAACAGGTAAGGTAGCAGGCAACAGCGGCAAATTCTTTATCAGACAGCAGCAGTCCCTCGGTGATGTAAACGGCTACATTGAGGAAATGATAACGGGGCAGAAGGTTATCAAGGTTTTCTGTCATGAGGATAAGACAAAGGAAGAGTTTGACGAAAAGAATGAGGAGCTTTTCACCAATGCTTACTCGGCAAACAAGTTTGTCAATATGCTCGGCCCCATCAATAACAATCTGGGACATCTGCAGTATGTCATTTTAGCTATAACAGGCTGTTTCCTCGCTGTAATGACAGCACAGGGCTTTTTCCCGGAAACGGGCTTTATGAGCATTTTCTCACTTACGGCAGGCTCCGTAGCCACCTTCCTCGGATATTCGAAATCCTTCACTATGCCCGTAAATCAAGTCTCACAGCAGCTTAACTCAGTGGTTATGGCTATGGCAGGTGCCAAAAGAATTTTTGAGGTCTTGGACACTGCAAGCGAACAGGACGAGGGCTATGTAACATTGGTAAATGCCAAGGAGATCGGCGGTGAGCTTACGGAAACACCCGAGCACACAGGCCTCTGGGCATGGAAGCATCCCCACGGAGACGGCACAGTCACCTATCAGAAATTAGAGGGTGAGGTGCGTATGTTTGATGTGGACTTCGGCTACACGGAGGAAAAAACGGTCCTCAAAAACATCACTCTTTATGCCGAGCCGGGACAGAAGGTAGCCTTCGTTGGTGCCACAGGCGCAGGCAAGACCACCATAACCAACCTCATTAACCGCTTCTACGACATCGCCGACGGCAAAATAAGATACGACGGCATAAACATCAACAAAATTAAAAAGAGTGACCTTCGCCGCTCTTTAGGTATAGTTTTACAGGACACAAACCTTTTCACGGGAACCGTAAAGGAAAACATCCGCTACGGCAATCTCGATGCCACTGACGAGGAAATCATCGAGGCGGCCAAGAAGGCAAACGCTCACTCCTTCATTTCCCGTCTGCCTCAGGGCTACGACACTATGCTCACGGGTAACGGCGCCAATCTTTCACAGGGACAGCGTCAGCTCATTTCCATAGCCCGTGCCGCAGTAGCGGATCCCCCCGTAATGATACTCGACGAGGCTACCTCC
>JAFSDF010000201.1 GCA_017436375.1 Clostridia bacterium
AAGCACTTTAAAATGCGAAATAGCTTTGCAAGAAAAGGCAAAAATCACCGATAATGCTGACGCATATCGGTGATTTTTAACGCATTATTGTGAAGTTATTTCACTTTTTAAAGAAATACTTCCTTATCTGGCGTCGGCGTTGACAACTGTTATGCTTTAATGCTTATAAATAATCAGCAACGATAAATATCATTCTCTCCTGAATACTTTCCTTTCCGTGGTCGGTACCTATGCCGCCGTGGTCGGAGGTGATGATAACGAGCCAATCCTCCTGCTCAAAGGTTTCTCTGGCGGTGATGGCATCTATAATATTCTTTGCATACAGGTCCGCTTTTTTAAAGGCTTCCTTGTATTCGGGGTTGTTATGAGAGAAGCCCTTACCGTGTCCTGTAGAATCTGTGGGCTCAAGGATAGAGAAAATAAAGTCTGAGCATACTTCTTTTCTCAGCTCCTCTACCGTGTAATTAAAGCTTGCCTCATCGTTTTTACATTTAACGAAGCTCACAGGAAGACCATTATCCTCACAATACTTCTTTTCATCGAGATATGTTGCGTTTTTTCTGCTGAAATGACCGGCCCATTTGGTAATAAAGGAGGCGCTGTCGATAGTTTTATCCTCTGTAAGAGAGGTGAAAAGAGTCTTTGTGTCCATGGCTTTGGTTATATCGTTTCCCGTTATGCCGTGTTCATTTGCCCATTTGCCTGTAAGGACAGAGCACCAGCCGGGGGCGGTAGAGGTATCCTGAGTATTCTTTTCGGGATAGTTGACTCCTCCGCAGTAGGCAAGATTAAGCGGAGCACCTTGCGCAGTCAGTGCATCAATTCCGCTGGAGCCTTCAGCGATTTCTGTCAGAATATCTGCCCGGCATCCGTCATAGCCGATAAGAATGGCCTTTTTTTCTGCTTTGCCGTCTTTGAGCGGTGAACGGAAATGTTCATTTATGATGCTGTAAATCTCGGTCTGAGGGATGGCGGCAGCTACGGTATTCTCATATCCGACAGCTTCGACACGGGAAAGAAAAGCATCCTCAGTGTCGGCAGAGTCCTTTTTGTAGCCGCTGTTTCCTGTAAGGAAAAAAACTCCGACTGCAAGTGCAATTACAAGCACCGCGATAATTATTATTTTTTTCTTCATTTTCAGTTCTCCTTTTCTTTTTTGTACGATAATTATAACAAGGTAAGCCGGTAAAGTCAAATTATTTCTTCAGGGTGACGACAATAATCCGAACCCTTGAATAATTACTTTTTATGTGTTAAAATGTTTATGGGAATCTGAAAAAACAGAGGTAATGAGAATGCATAATGTAGTTCTGGTCGCCGCAGCATTACTTCCGGCGGTATTTTTATGTATATATGTTTTTAAAAAGGACAGGGCTGAAAAGGAGCCCTTGTGGCTCCTGCTTCTGCTTCTCTTTTCCGGTGTCATTATCTGCTTTCCTGTGGCAGCGGTGAGTGAGTGGTTACGCAGAGCAGAAACAGAAATTTTTCTGCCCTTTACCACAGAGCTCGACGGCGGAAAATATCTGGACGGTTGGCTTTTCGATTTATACACAGCCGTAGACAAGTTTATCGCGGTAGCTATGGTGGAGGAGGGCTTCAAATGGCTGGTGCTTCTGGCCTTTACTAAAAAGAATAAGCATTTCAACAGTCTTTTCGACGGAATTATTTATTCTGTTTTCATTTCTCTCGGATTTGCAGGCTTTGAAAATTTACTTTATACCTTTAAGTTCGGTATGGAAACGGTGCTTATGAGAACAGTAACGGCTGTTCCCATACATCTTTTCTGCGGGGTGAGTATGGGCTATTATCTCACCTGGTACTACATAAAAAATGAGGCTAAAAAACACGAAAGAAGACTTGCGGAGCTCGGAGCGGTATTTGAAAATAAGCACATTTCTGCAAGACGGTTCTTCGTTATGAGCGTGATTATGCCATCTTTGGCACACGGCTTTTATAATTTCAGCTACAGCATAAATAAGGCTTGGTCTACTGCTGTTTTCTGCATTTTTCTGGCATTTTTATATGCCTTCTGTATGGGCAGAGTAAAAAGGATGTCAAACGGAGATATGCTCAATCATAAAGCAGTGCTCCTGATTCTTTACGAAAAGCATACCTCGGTACAGGAAGCGGTAAATTCTATTCTTGAGGCAAGAAAGGAAGCAGGCGAGGAAAACCACGATATAGGCTTTGATGAAATATATGAGACAGTAAAAAAATCATCGGTTTAAGGCCTAATATCCTTATGAAGTGGCACCCTTCGGGAGAGTTTTTGTTTTGATTTCCTATTGAATTTATCTTGCTTTTATGATAAAGTATTTTATAATATGAGGAAAGGAAAACAGCTATGAAAAATGAGATGAAAATAAAAATAGAGTGGAAAACCTGTCTTCGTGTGGGAATAAGTGTTTTTCTGATTTTTCTGTGTATTCACTACTGGACATCCACAGCGTCGATAATAAAAACCTTTATCGGTGCAGTTCTGCCTCTTATTATAGGTGCGGTTATCGCCTACCCCTTAAGCATACTGATGAATTTTTACGGCAGACACATATTTAAAAAGGCACAGAATAAAAATCTTATCCGCTGTAAGAACGGCATTTGTCTTGCACTTACTCTGCTGACACTGGTCGCTATTATCACCTTCGTTATCGCTATGGTGGTGCCTCAGCTGGTAAACTGCGTAAAGCTTCTTATCGATAAGGTGCCCGGAGCCATCAGGATAGTTACGGACTATGTTTCGCAGTTTGAGTTTATTCCCGACGATATTTTCGAAATGATTTACTCTATCGACTGGAAGTCGAAAATCGGAGAGATTATATCCACTGTAACCACAGGCCTCGGCAGTGCCGCAAGCGTAGTGGTTTCCACGGTGTCTTCTGTGGTGTCGGGTGTTACGAGCGCAGTTTTAGCCTTTATCTTTGCCGTTTATCTTCTCCTGAGCAAAGAAAAGCTTACGGGACAGGTAGACAGGGTAGCTAAGCATTATGTCAAAAAATCTATTTATGATAAAGCGAGATATGTAATCTCCGTAGCTGACGATGCCTTCAAAAAATTTATCGTGGGACAGTGCACCGAGGCACTTATTTTAGGCGGTCTTTGCACAGTGGGTATGCTTATTCTCCGTCTGCCCTATGCGGTGATGATGGGTGCGGTCACAGCCTTTACGGCTCTTATTCCCGTAGTGGGCGCTCTTATCGGCGGTGCTATCGGTGCGGTGCTTATCTTCGTAGAATCTCCCGTCAAAGCTCTGATTTTCATTATATTTATCGTAGTTTTACAGCAGTTAGAGGGCGATCTCATCTATCCGAAGGTGGTAGGTACCTCCATTGGTTTGCCCGGTGTATGGGTGTTTACGGCTGTTACTATCGGTGCAGGTGTATTCGGCATATTAGGTATGCTTATCAGTGTCCCCATCGCCGCCACGGCCTACAGACTTATGAGAAATGAGCTCAGCGGTGAGGGCTTATCCTCGGTGGGTAACAGGGTGAATAAGGAAATTTTTGAGCCGAGAGGCGCAGAATAAAAAAATGACCGTTTGTATCTCAAAGGATACAAACGGTATTTTTTTGCTCTTGAAAAATTCTCGCTCTGTGAGAAAAGTATTCAATAAATGAGTTATTGTTTTTCTTACCGAAACAGGATATTATGTACTTAAGCTGATCAGTAAAAATAACAAGAGGTGATAAAAGTGACAATTTACCTTGGTGAAAATATAAAAAGGTTAAGGCAGGAAAAGGGCATTACACAGGAAACATTAGCGGAGTTTTTATCTGTTTCATTCCAGAGTGTCAGCAGATGGGAGAGGGGAGAAAGCTATCCTGATATAACGCTGCTGCCCTCGATTTCAAAGTTTTTCGGTGTGAGTGTGGATGAGCTGTTGGGTGTGAACAGAATAGAAAATGAAAGTGAGCTGCTCAGGCTTTTGGAACTGCACGATAACCTCACGGATGATAATCTCATATTTGAATCCATAAGCAATCTGATGAAAAAATACCCTAATGATTTTCGTGTACAGCTCAGATATATGGGATATTTTGTGTTTTTCAATAAGCTCGAGAACAATAAAAACAAGATATTATCCATATACGAGAATATTCAGAAAAACTGCACCAACGATGCTGTCCGTATATGTGCTAAAAGATATTATATTTATTATCTTCAGATGCTTTCTGCTGAACCTGACAGCGGAGTAAGCTTTGAGGATTATGAAAAAATAATAAGAGAAATGCCTCGCATGAGAGACGGGAGAGAAATTTATTGCTTCAGCTATAAGGTGCATAATCATCCTGATTGTTATGAGATTATACAGGAGGCAATAGAGGAAGAAATATCCATTCTTTACGATACACTTTCCGATTACTGTTTCATCAGCGAAAAATTTCCGCGGGATTATCAGATAGAAATCGTGGAAAGAACAAAGAATTTTTTAAATTACATTTATGATGACGGCAATTACAGCAGAATGTGGAGAGTGGTTATAAACTGCTGCTACGGTATTCTCGGCTGGTTTTACTTCCAGAAAGGTGATAATGAAAAGGCTTTTCTCAATTTAAGAAAAAGTGCGGAACTCGCTTCCGAATTTGACAGCCTTGAAAGAGTAACTACATTGCATTCAACTTTGTTTGAGGGAAAATCCTTCGACAAACAGACACTTGGCAGCAATTTCTCAGCAAAGGAATGGATGAAAGAACTTATGACTGTACATTATCCTCTTTCTGATGAATTTAAATCTACACCTGAATTCAAAGAAATAATTTCAATTCTTGAATAAAAAAAATACTCGGCAGTGGTTACAAACTGCCGAGTATTTTTTATGTAAGTCTTACCATTTGTTTTCCACATATTCGCAGAAAGCATACATATCCTTGATTTCCAGCTTAGTGCCGTCGTCAAGTGTTACATCACCGCTCCACAGACCGTGAACCTGATGGGTATGCATTCTGGCGATGCCGAGGTTCATATCGCTGTGATGGTCGAAGGTGGGCTTCATTGTGAGGTTGAAGCGGCCGTCCTCAGAAATGAACTTCCAGTCCTGCATATATTTGTCAGGCTTCGGGAAGGTTTCTACATCTACTGCGCCGAACTTATGCACCTTGCCGTCGAAGAAAAGAGCGGTTTCGGTAGCGTTGCTTTCGTCACCGATAGCCCATGTGATTTCAAATCCGAAGGAGTGCTTTTCGCCCTTTTCGTCAGTGAGGAAGGTAGAGCCGTTACCCCAGTACCATACCATTTTGTGAGGTGTATTTACACGGCCCCAGTCGAGAGTGAGGAAGGTATCCTCTTTGGAGAATTCGTAAACATCGTCACCGTATTTATAGAAGCCTTCACAGGGCATACAGTTCTGCTTGGTGGTCATAAAGTATTTTTTGCTGTCACCTGCGAAGGGAAGAACTGTAGTGATGTTTTCGAGACCGGGCATAATGTCAGCATCGAACTTACACTCTACGATTTTATCCTTAAGGGGCATTCTGAACCAGAGAGTTCTGCTGTCCTCACGGGTGTCGAAATCGAATTCAGCCTTACCGATTTTAAAAGCGAAGCGGTTGGGAACATCGCCCTTTTTCGGGGGAACATACTTGTTTTTGCCGCCGAGGAAAAGCTGTGTGGCATCAGCGATAACCTTACCGTTTACGAGGTCGATAAGCTTACCTGCGATATATCCGCCGATAGAAATATTGGCAAAGCTGAGCTGTACCATATATTTGCCGTTTGAAATCTGATAGAAGTCCCATTCCTTCTGGCTCATAGGACTGCCGGGCTTAACGAAGGTGCGGTTATAGTCGAAAACATTATGTCTTGCCCAGCCTGCGGTCAGTAAATCACCGTCAGGTGCGAGGAGGGGAGTTTCCTCGGTGTATTCCGTCTGCTTTGATTTTTCCTTCCAGTTAATATAGCTCTGGTAGGTCTTTGGTATGTTGCTCATATTAACACTCCTTATTATGTTTATAGGTATATTTTAACAGATTTTACTATGGTATTGCAATATATTTGTTAAAAAAATTAAAGTTTCACTCTGCGCTCAATAAACAGCCAACCTAAAAGTGCCAAAAGTGACAGCAACGATATAACAGCTCCGAGCTTAATCCCGGGTACCGTATACTTAAGGACGATTTCGTGGTCCCCCTTTTCTATTTCACAGGAAAGGAAATAGCCTGCCGCTTTTTTAGTTTTTCTCTTTTCACCGTCGATGATGATCTCCCAACCGCCGTCATTGGGTATCGTGGTAAAGAAAACACCGTCGGTATCGCTTGTGAGAGTGCCCTCGATGTAGTCTGTATCAAAGAGGGTTATTTTCATCTGATTTTTCGAAAGAATAGAGTAGCCTTCGCTGAAGGAGGTGAAGCTTTTACCGCAGAGGCAGTCCCATAAAAGCTGCTGACCGAGCTCGGGCTTTTTGATTTTTGACGGGATATAGGAATATACCGTGCCTGAGGAAACAAAGCCGAGCGAAAGAATCTTATCGTTTTCGGTTATTTTGCCTCCGTGCTCTCCCGACATAATGTATTTCACTGAGAAAAGAGCGTTTAAAATATCCGACTGCTTATAGCGTACACTGACATTTTTAGCATATCTGTCCATAGCCGTTTGCTGAAAGAAGTCATAAGCGTCCCCTGACATAGTGGAGGAATAGTAGCTTATACCCTTGTAGCCGTACTGCTGAGGATAGTTATTTTTTTTCGTATCCGCCCATTCCATTCGGACGAAGGTATCTTCATCGTCGAGAGCAGTGAAATTCTCCATAACCGATTCGTATTTCTGCAGGGAGTTTACTCTCGAGGTCCACACATCGCGGGAAAACTGAACGGAAAAATTAAGAATGGCACCTGCGAAAAGCAGGGCTGTGAGAGCGTATAAATGCTGTGGCTTCAGCTGACAGCGTGAGAGATATTCTGCCGCCAGAGTGAGCATGAGGAAAATGACGAGAAAGCTCTGTCTGGCGGGAAGCTGATTTGGATAATGGAAGCCGTGCCAGATGAATTCGCCAAGGTTTACACACATAGAAAGGAACATAAAGGTGACAAAGACAAAGGCCGAGGCTCTGTGTCTGCGGGTGAATTTTTTAGAGAAAATGAAGAAAAGAAAAAGAATGAAAACCGTGACCGTGCAGTAGATATTAGGAAGGTCATATTCGAGAGAGGTTTTCTGAAAGGGGAGGACACGCATAAGAAATTCCCCGAGAGAGTAATTAAGCTCCAAAACACCATCGAAGCCTAAATCACTCGCTTTGGTAAGAGAAAGTGCTTTATATACGGGCAGTATAACTGCCGCACTCATTCCGCCTGCGATGAGCGAGGATACGCCGAATTTAACGGCATATCTGAATCTGTCCTTCCATAAAACATACTCCCTGAACATAAGAAAGAAAAACCAGAGCACCGCGAAAATACATACCATAAATGAAATGTAAAAGCAGGAACAGATAGAGACAAAAAGAGCGAGAATGTAGAGCAGAGGGCTCTTTTTGTCTTTTATATACTCTATTCCGAGGATGACGAGGGGCAGTAAAACCACCACATCAGTCCACATAATCTGATTTATAAAAGCGGTCATATATCCGTTCAGCGCCCAGGCAAGAGAAAGTGCCGGAAAGAGAAGGATTGATTTTTTATAAGAAATACCTTTGTGGCTTTTGAGCAGATAAAGACAGAAGAAAAGACCGCTCAGAGAAAGACGGAAAAGAACAGAAAGATTAATATAGCTGACCTGTGCAGAGTGTGGCAGAAAGTAAAGGGGAAGCCAGAGAGGGCTGTTTGTGTAGTAGCCGCTCTGAGCCCACAGATTAAAGCCCAGAGCTCCGTTCCAGGAATAAAAGGGCTCACCGCTTTTTACTGCCTCTCCCATATTCATAAGCATAGGATAATACTGGGAGTAGCCGTCCATAGAGCATAGAGTACGGTCGCCGAAGGGGGCAATGTCGCACACAGCAAAGCAGATAAGTAAAACCACCGCAGGCACAGCGAAGGACAGCGCCAGAGTTAAAGGCACTGTTCTGTCTGTTTTGGCAGTGGTTTTCAGATGCTTCATTTGTCAGTTCTCCGTGTACAGTTCAGTTTTAATAAGCTGCTGAAGCTTCATCAGGCTTCGGGAGCGATGAGAGATATTTATTGCACTTGCTTGTACCCTCCTTAACCAGCTCCATAGTCCTTTTGTATGAGCCTTCGGCAAGAGAAAGACCGGTACCGCTTTTCGTAAGACCGAGATCGGCGGCAGCACTGCTTAAATCTTTTTTCAGAGGTACTATGTTATAGGTACCTGAATAAAGGTGTACCCAGGTGGGAACGGACTTTACCTTATCCACCGTAACGGTACCGTCGCTGTATTTAGAGAGAGTTACCTTAAAAATAAGTCCGTCCTCAGTGTGGCCTGTCTTAAGTCCCATAAGGTTTCGTCTCTGATTTGAGACCATATTGCCTACAGAATAAACACAGACGGTTTTATGAGCGCCGTCAGAGGAGGTGATGAGATCCACAGGCTGAACTACATGCGGATGACCGCCGACAATCACATCCACGCCCATATCGCAGAGCTTCTGTGCTATTTCCTTCTGATGGGAGTCGGGTGTAAGCTGATATTCGTTACCCCAGTGAAGATAAACTACAGTTACCTCAGCACCCTCAGCCTTCATATTAGTGAGGTCGGTGCCGATTTCCTCGTAGAAGGAGCCTATTTTGGTATAATCAAAGGAGTTTATGAGCTTTGCAGTTTCTTTTCCTACGAGGATGCCGTTGAGCGCTTTACCGTTTGCGTTTTCAGTTTCGTAGGTGTAGCAGGCGATGCCGAGCTTTATACCCTTTACCTCCTTGACGAGATATTTTTTATCTGCTTCCGCCTGTCTCGTACCCACACTGTCGAAGCCGCTTTCCTTTACCTTTTCGAGGGTACGCTTTACACCGTGGGCACCGGTATCGTAGGTATGGTTATTAGCAGTGAGCAGACAGTCCACTCCTGCCTTTTTCAGGGAAGAAAGGATAGCATCCGGAGAATTAAAGCAGGGAAAGCCGGTGTACTTTCTGCCGTTTTCCGTACCTGCCAGAGTGGTTTCAAGGTTTGCTACGAAGTAGTCGCAGTCCTTTATCTGAGAGGAAATATAGGTGAAAATCCTGTCAAAATTATAGGTGCCGTCACTTTTTTTATGACTGTTGAGTATCGGAATGTGCAAAAGAACATCTCCTGCTGAGCCGACAGTGACTGTGCTGACCTTGTAGGGACCCTGAGGCACTGCCTCTGTGGTGGCCTCGGAAGTAACGGTAGGTACCGGTGTGGTGCCCTCGATTTTTCCTGTGGAAAGAATAAGTACAAAAGCCACTGAGCATACCATAACGGCACAGAGCACGGCCAAAAAGACCGTGGGGAGAGCTTTAGGATTTTTTCTTTTTTGTTTTTTTGACGGCATTTTAATTCTCCTTTGGTTTGAATTGATAAAATTATACCACTACCGCCTGTTAAAAACAATAGACAAACCTTAAAAGTAATTCCTTTGTAACAAAATAGTAAACAAAAAACATTATAAAAACTTTTATTATTTTACATATATGTAAAATTTAATCATCTTTAATTTTTTTGTTGACATTATTGTTTGAATAATGTTAAACTTTAATTTGTGCTATAATGCGGAGTGGCAGATTTTCTGTGAGGAGAGTGTTGCTTTTCAGGGATTTTTTTCTCTTTAATCTCTGTAAACCGCTGAAGATTATTACAGAAGCACAGAGGAGGCAAGAAGGCAAAGAGAAGAGCGGAATGTCCGCAGATATTACGATACGATAATTACTTTAATATATATAATTTTGAAATTCGGAAGGAAAATAAAATGAAATTACCTGAAATAGACTTTACTCCGGTAAGTCATCCCTATCCTGAGACCACCATGTTCGGTGCTATAGAAAATTCAGCTAAAAGGGTACCTCAGGCTCCGGCACTTGACTTTATGGGAAAAATTACCTCTTATTCACAGCTTGTGAAAAAAATCGAGGATGCCGCAAGAGCGTTTTTAAACTACGGCATAAAAAAGGATGATGTGGTTACCATCTGTATGCCGAACACGCCTCAGGCTATTGTTTGTCTCTACGCACTTAACAGAATCGGTGCAGTAGCAAATATGGTTCATCCCCTCTCATCACAGAAAAACATCACCTTCTATCTTGATTACTCGGAAAGCA
The DNA here is from genome assembly GCA_017436375.1 of Clostridia bacterium. GTDB lineage: Bacteria > Bacillota > Clostridia > Oscillospirales > Acutalibacteraceae > UBA6857. The sequence continues at coordinate 10,158 of JAFSDF010000201.1, forward strand.
AGATGATATTGACTCTCGATCAGTTTTATGAAAAGGTTGAAAAGGCAGTTTCTGAGGCTGAGAGAGAAACGGTTATTCTCACGGCAAGAATACATGATGAGCTTCCTCTTATCAAAAGTATAGCCTACAAATATCTGAAAAATAAAGCAAACAATGAATTCCCCACCAGAAAAACCGACCTTGTGTGGGCTGATTTCGTAAAGACAGGCAAGGATATAACGCTCCCACCCGTTGAGTTCAGCAAGGAAAAAACCGCAGTCATCCTCTACAGCGGAGGCACCAGCGGTACACCCAAGGGTATACAGCTTTCTGACTTTAATTTCAATGCTCTCGGTATGCAGGTAGCTGAGATTTCAGGCTGTAATCTCGATTACGGCTGCAAGTTCCTGTCAGTTATGCCTGTTTTCCACGGCTTCGGTCTGGGTATCGGTATTCACACAGTGCTTGAAAACGGCGCACTTTCTATTCTTATCCCTCAGTTCACAAAGGAAAGCTACGCTAAAGCGGTGCTTAAAAACAAGCCGAACTTTATCGCAGGTGTTCCTACTCTTTATGAGGCACTGCTTAAGGTCGATGTTTTCAAGGGTGCAGACCTTTCGTTCCTTATCGGTGTGTTCAGCGGCGGTGATGCTCTGAGCCCTGAGCTTAAAAAGAGAGCCGATGCCTTCTTTAAGGAGCATAATGCAAATCTCCAGATCCGTGAGGGCTACGGTCTTACGGAATGTGTTACCGCTTCCTGCGTAACCCCCGTTGACCGCTCTAAGGTGGGAAGCATCGGTGTGCCTCTGCGTGACACCGAGTACAGAATAGTAGAGCCCGGAACCTTCAACTATCTTCCGGCAGGCGAAATGGGTGAAATAATCCTTACAGGTCCCACGCTTATGCTCGGATATATGAAGGCAGACGAAGAAAATGCAAAAACCATGCGTAAAGACGAAAACGGTACAACCTGGCTCTTTACGGGCGATATGGGCTATATGGACGAGGAGGGCTTCGTTTACTTCAAGCAGAGAATGAAAAGACTCATCGTTACCAGCGGCTACAATGTTTATCCCTCACACATCGAAAATATTCTTGATAAGCATGAGGCGGTAGACTGCTCCTGTGTTATCGGTGTAAAGGATCCCTATAAGATGCAGAGAGTAAGAGCATACATCGCACTGAAAAACGGCTTTGAGGCAAATGACGAAACCAAAGAAAAAATTCTCTCTTACTGTAAGGAATATCTCGATGTATTCGAAAGACCGAAGGAAATTATCTTTAAGGATGAGCTTCCGAAAACTCTCGTCGGTAAGGTAGCATACCACACCCTCGAGGAGGAGGCTGCCGCAGAAGAGGAGGCTATGGCAAAATGAGTAAAAAGGTGACAAAGCTCGGCAGCGGTTATTATTTTAACTGCTTTGCTATGAAAACCATTATTGCACTTCTTAAAAATAAGGTTATTGAGGAAAATAATGTTCATCTCGAATATTATAAGCCTAAGCACAAGACCTTTATTCTTATCTGTAACCATACAGAGGCAGCTGATCCGGGATATGAGATGGCTGCTCTCAAAAAGTATGTAAGATTTATCGCAAGCGACCACACTCTGAGAATGAGTCTCGGCTGGGCCTTTAAGCTTTTCGGCGGTGTTATCATCAAATACAGAGACCGTCCCTCTCAGGCTCTTATGGACGATATCAAGGCTAATCTTAAGGCAGGTATTCCTGTAGGTCTCCATGCAGAGGGAGCTATGTCCTTAAACGGACATACAGGCTATTTTTCCGACAATACCGGAAAGCTCGTAAAAGAGTCCGGCGCCGCACTGGTTACATATAAGTTTGTCGGCGGATATCTGAGAAGTCCCCGCTGGGCAAATAAATCGAGAAAGGGCCCCATTATCGGTCATTTCGTAGGAGAGTATTCTCCCGAGGAGCTTTCAAAGATGTCGGTAGAGGAAATCAATGAGCTTATCCGCCGTGATATCCGTGTTAATGTCTACGAGGAGCAGAGAAAAGAGCCTCATTCCTATGACGGCGAAGACTTAGCCGAATGTGTGGAGAGAATCCTTTATATGTGTCCCAAGTGCGGACAGGTGGGTACACTTCACAGCAAGGGCGACGACCTTAAGTGTGACTGCGGTGCGGTTTACACGATGAAGGCTGACGGCTTTTTCCACGGTGACGATGTGGTATATGATAATGTTTATGACTGGGATATGTGGCAGAGAAAGCAGTGGAAGGAAAAGCTCTTTTCTGCCGCAGACGGTGAGCTTATCTTCTCTGAGGGCGGACAGATAGTCCGTCTGGTAAAGGAGGATGAGGATGAAGTTCTTTCTGAGAACGCTACTCTCAGCCTTTATAAGGACAGATTTGAAATCGCTATGGAGGATAAGACAATAGTGATGCCTGTAAATAAGGTTAAGCAGTCCTCTCTGGCCTCGAAGGAAACACTTTTCCTCGTAGATGATGAAATGTTCCTCGATATCAGAAGTCAGATACCCAGAGCTCCGACTAAATATATCGCAGCATGGAGATACCTTAACGGTAAGGAATATTATTAAAAATGTCGGTCCGGGAAAAACTTTGCTTTTCCCGGACTTTTTATGTTGACTTTAGGGGTAAAGAATGTTAAAATGAATTGGTCTTAAAGTGAATATGCCTTCTTAGTTCAATGGATAGAATAAACCCCTCCTAAGAACTCGTCAGAGCATCCGCCTTTTGGCTAAATGCAAACGACAGGATGTTATTCTCGTACTAAATAATACTAAATTTTCTATAAAAGCCTCCTTAGTTCAATGGATAGAATAAATCCCTCCTAAGGATTAGATGTGAGTTCGATTCTCGCAGGGGGTGCCAGAAAAGAGCCGATAAGCCTTTATTTTACAAGGGCTTTCGGCTCTTTGTCATTTTAAGCTTTCTTTTCAAAAGTCCAAAAATCCATTAGCAAGAAATTTTTGCTAATGGATTTTGTCTGAAATGACAACCGCCTTCAAGGTGGACGGTTTGCTAATGAAAATTAGCACAAAAAATGGCGTTTTGCTAATTTCCTGCTAATTGGATTTTTCGCAAAATCTTGCTAATTGAAAAGGCGGTTGTTGTATCCGTATATTTGATGGCAAAAGACAACTTGTAGCTACTTGATTTTGAGATTTTATGTATGATATAATCTAATAGCAAATTAAATAGAATTGTTTTTGAAATAGCAAAGTGAAAGCGGTGATTAAATGGATATCAATTTTTTAGAAAACCCTCAATATTACAGAGATAAATTTACAGAAAAATTCTTAATGAGCTGGGACGAATTTCAAATTGTGCTTAGAGAGTTTATCATTAATATGGAGAAAAACAACAAAACTATTTTTGATATCAATATGTTTAATGATTCACATATGTGGGATAAAATGCACCCCGATTATCCGAAGGTATCTTTCAATGAGGCTTTGGAGTGTCTCAAAAAAATTAAAGGTGATGTTGTTTTTATGAGTGAAGATGAAAAAACTCATCATTATAGTTTTTTGAGATATAACGGAATAGAGTATAAAAACTTCGTTGCAAAAGCTGATGCAAACGAGCTTGCAGAGTTAATTGAAAAAGAGTGGTTCGAATCATACATTTTAGCGGAGCAAAATATGTATAATCCGGAAGAAATTTTACCTGCTGATTTGTATGTATTTGATTCAACAATGAGTTGGTTTATTGTGTTTACTCACGAAACCACAGATTGGGAATCTGAAATCGAAGAACCTATGAAAGCAGCTGCGAGCAGGTATTGTATCATTAGTAATATATAGATATTATAAAACAAGTTTGTATGGGACAGTATGTTACTACGATAACAAACTGTCGTTTTCCTTTTTTCAAGCCTTTGCTAATTGCCTGCTAAAATGAACAGATAAAATCAAATGATATTCTATGATTTTTATTAAGAAAAGAATAACAGCATAATAAATGAAGAAGCAAAAACAAAGGGACTTTAATGGCTTTTATGAGTTTAAAAGGCCATCCTTCTCCCAAACTCCTAAGGGTTAGATGTGGGTTCGATTCCCGCAGAGGGTGCCAGAAGCGGCGAGATGAATCTCGCCTAAAAGAAGAATGAATAAATAATAAATAATAAAAGTTCGGTGTAGCCGCTTCTGTTATTATTTGTTTTTTATTCTTTTTTTCTTTATTCTTTAAACGCAAGGAAAGATGATTATGAAAAAGGAAAATCCGTTACTTGATAAATCATTATTGTTTGCCGCGCGTATTGTCAAGCTGTATAAATATCTTACAAAGGAAAAGAAAGAACACATTATCTCAAAGCAGATAGTAAGAAGTGCAACTTCCATCGGTGCAAATGCAAATGAAGGTGTCTATGGACAAAGCAAGGCTGATTTTATAGCAAAGCTTCGAATATCTCTGAAGGAAACCGATGAAACAGAATATTGGATCAGACTTTTAGTTTTGTCCGATTATATTACTGAAAAAGAAGGGGAGTCGTTACTTAAGGATTGCCTTGAAATTAAAAAAATACTTATTTCTACACTGAACACATCTAAAGAAGATAAATAAAAGCCGATAAGCCTTGATTTTACTGGGCTTTCGGCTTTTTATGTTATTATACAAGCTGAAAATGCTTCGATAATACGCGATTTTCGAGTGTCAGTTTTCTGATGAAAGCTTCAGATACAAAGTTAGGGTGACGATAGTAATCCGAACCTGCCTGAAAGCGCGTCTTTTCAGTGCTTTTCGGTGTTTCGGTTTTGAAAGGCGTCAGCCTGTCGGCAACCTCAACAGCCAAAAATCATCTGAAAATACTCAGTTTTCAGGTCAAAG